>JBDUAE010000307.1:0-3003 GCA_040004805.1 Chthoniobacterales bacterium
GCGGCATCCGGGTTGATAAACCGGAAGACGTCGGGCCGGCCTGGGACCGCGCGCTGGCCTCGGACCGGCCGGTGGTTTACGAAGCGTTGACCGATCCGGAAGTGCCGACGCTCCCGCCGCACATCACGTTTAAGGAAGCGGAAAATTTCGTGAAATCGATCGTGAAAGGCGACTCCGGTGCGCCGGGCATGATCCGCGGCGCGTTTAAAGACGCGATCGAAAGCTTCATTCCACACAAGGACTAACGAAAATGGGAAGAGAAACGCCGACCGCCGCCAACGTAGAGACTGACCGCCGGGCCGTCCGGCGCGTGTGGCTGGCAGGCGGTGCTTTCGAAATCCGAACACGTGTGAGATGCCATCTCTTCGCGGCCTACCCAGCGGTCGCGCCCTACCAGGCCTAACGAATGGAAGTGCTAGGCCACGGACTTTACGGCGCGGCGGCCATGCTGTGGGAAATGCTCTGGGCGCTCGTGCTCGGCTTCGGGATTTCCGGCGTCATGCAGGTCTTCGTGAGCAAAGAGAAAATGGCGCGGCTCTTCGGGCGCACCGGATTAAAGGAAGTCGCGCTCGCGATGGGACTCGGCGCGGCCAGCTCGTCCTGTTCCTACGCGGCCGCCGCGGCGACGAAGACAGCCTTCAAGAAAGGCGCCGACCTCGTGCCGTCGCTCGCGTTCCTGCTCGCGTCGACTAATCTCGTGGTCGAGCTCGGCATAATTCTCTGGATGCTAATGGGCTGGCGCTTCGTCCTCGCCGAAGTCGTCGGCGCGTTCGTCATGGTCGCGATCATGTGGCTGCTCGTCTGGCTGACGGCGCCGAAGAAGTTGATCGAGGGAGCACGCGCGCACAACGAAGGCGACGGCGGCCACGAACACATGCACGGCGGCGGGATGAGCGAACGCAACACGCTCGCCCGCGTGGCGGACGCCTTCGTCATGGATTGGTTGATGCTCTGGAAGGAGATTCTCGCAGGTGTTTTGATCGCCGGATTTCTCATGGTGCTCGTGCCGCACAATTGGTGGCAGGCGCTCTTCCTCAGCAACGGCTCTTATCCGGTGCGCTTGTTTGAAAACGCCTTCGTGGGACCGCTCGTCGCGTTCGCGTCCTTCGTCTGCTCGGTCGGCAATATCCCGCTGGCAAGCCTGCTCTGGGCGAGTGGTTGCAGCGTCGGCGGCGTGATCGCCTTTATTTACGGCGACCTGATCGTCCTGCCGCTGATAGTGGCCTACAAAAAATACTACGGCACCAAAGCCGCGGCCTACATCACCGGCGTTCTCTTCGCCTCAATGGTCGGCGCCGGCATTATCGTCGACCTGCTTTTCGCGGCGCTCGGAATCACCGGCGAATCGACCCGGCCCGAGCCAGCCATGTCGCATGCGTCGTTCCAATGGAACTACACCACCTGGCTCGACATTATCGCGATTCTGGCCGGCGGCTTTTTCGTTTACCTGCATTTCCGCAAAAGCGGCGGCGACAACGAACACGCAGAAGGGCACGAGGCACATGCAGCGTAAGGGCAGGGCGCGACCGCCGGGCGCGCCGGAGAACGCACTGCACGGAGCTGGCGACGCCAAGGCCAAGGCCGCATCCCAAGCGAAACGCACGCCTCGGACGGCCCGGCGGTCCGTCCCTATCATTGAGGAGCTGCGCGTCTCCGCGTTCAAAATTCCGACCGACCAGCCGGAGTCCGACGGCACCTACAAATGGGACAGCACCACACTCGTGCTCGTGGAAGCGGAGGCGGGCGGGAAGCACTCGTTAGGCTACGGCTATGCCGATGGAGCGACGGCGCACTTGATCGAAACGAAGCTCAAGCAGGTCGTGCTCGGGCGCGACGCGTTTTCGGTCAGCGGCAGTTTCATCGCGAT
This sequence comes from Chthoniobacterales bacterium, assembly GCA_040004805.1. GTDB lineage: Bacteria > Verrucomicrobiota > Verrucomicrobiia > Chthoniobacterales > UBA10450 > JACCTI01. Next base: position 1,868 of record JBDUAE010000307.1, read on the forward strand.
GGTGGAGTCGATCCGCAATCTCGGCCGTCCCGGGATCTGCTCGATGGCGATCTCGGCCGTGGACACTTCGCTCTGGGATTTAAAGGCGAAGTTACTCGGGCAACCCCTCGTTAGGCTATTCGGACAGGTGAGGGAGGCGATGCCGATCTACGGCAGCGGCGGCTTCACTTCCTATACGAACGAGAAACTCCAGGAACAACTCGGCGGCTGGGTCGAAGAAGGCATTCCGCGGGTGAAAATGAAAGTCGGCCGCGACGCCGCCGCCGATCCCGAACGTGTTGCCGCAGCGCGTGAAGCGATCGGCGACGAAGCAGAATTGTTCGTCGATGCGAACGGCGCTTACTCGCGCAAACAGGCGCTCGAGTTGGCCTACGTTTTCTCGGAGTTGGATGTGAGCTGGTTTGAGGAGCCGGTCTCGTCCGACGACCTGGCGGGGTTGCATCTGATGCGCAATGACGGTCCGCCCGGGATGGACATCGCGGCCGGCGAATACGGATACGATGTCACTTATTTTCACCGCATGCTCAGCGCCGGCGCGGTCGACGTGCTACAGGCCGACGCGACACGTTGCGGCGGCTACACGGGGTTTTTCCAGGCGGCGGTTTTATGCGAAGCGCATCACATTCCGCTCTCGTCGCACTGTGCGCCGGCTTTGCATATTCCCGTCGGCTGCAGCGCGCGGCCTTTCCGGCACGCCGAATACTTTCACGACCACGCCCGGATTGAAAAAATGTTCTTCGATGGCGTGCCACAGCCGAACGACGGCGCGCTTAAACCCGATCTCGATCGGCCGGGCAACGGTTTGGAATTCAAGCGCCAGGACGCCGAGAAATACGCTCTAGCAATTTAGATTTACCGCGATGAACGCCCTAACGAAACGCATCCGCCGCCTCGCCTCCCCGCGCGAAACCGGCAAGTGGCCCGATAACTTGATCGACAGAATCCTCCCGGAGAAACTCGCCCGCCCCGCGCGCGAGGCCGAAGCGCATATTCGCGAAGGCCGTTTTCAGCGCAGCCTATCGCTTCTCGCCGGCGCGTCGAGCGTGCTCGCCGGGGCGGAGGTCGCCTACGAACATTACAGAGGCAGCTACGGTCAGCGGGTGATGTACACGCCGGTCGCGCTCGGCGGCGCGATG
>JBDUAE010000308.1:0-2998 GCA_040004805.1 Chthoniobacterales bacterium
TTCGCCTCTCAGGTCCCCCCATGAGCACGGTTGAATTAGCAGCAAGCGATCCGGAACTACGGCGCCTTTTAGGCGACGCCATCGCGCATGTCGGCGCGGCGGAAGGCTCAATTCTCTTGCTCAGTGCCGATCAAAAATCTCTGCGCTTCGTCGTCGCCCAGTCCCCCACCGCGGATTTGCTTCTCACCCTCGAACAACCCCTCGACCAGGGAATTGTCGGCCGCGCCGTCGCGGCACGCCACCCCATGATTGTAAACGAAGTCCAGGACGACGACGCCTTCGATCCCATTGTGGATTCGAAGACCGGCGTCCGGACGAATTCCATCATGGTCGTTCCGCTCCTCCGCTCGGACCTCGCCCTCGGCGCTGTTACCGCGATTAATTCCGCCTCCGCCTCCGGCTTCGCGCAAGAAGATTTGGAATGTTACATGGAACTCGCGCAGCAGGTCGTTCAACGCCTGGCGCACCTCGAAGGCGAAAGCGGCGATCACTCGCGCTGATCTCCGAAGCCTCCTACGAATCGCCGAGCCAGATCGCCTGGCGCCCAAAGCGAAATTTCCTCGCGCCAAATTTTTCCCAACCTGCGCGGACCGCGAGATTCCGGATTTCGTGAAAGGAAAACGCCCGCTGCGCTGAAGTCCGTCCGTCCGAAAAAGTCATCGGATCCCGGAAAATCAGAGTCGTTAGAAGGTCAACGCCGAGGCGAAGCAAAACTCCGCGCCGCAAATCCGAGATCAAGACGAAGCGACGGGAAAGTTCCCGGCTGCGCCGCAGCAAACGCACCGCGTCCTCCTCGCTAAAGTGATGGAGCGCGAGCGAGCAGACGACGAGATCAAACGGTTCGGCCGATTGAAAATTCAGAACGCCAGCGCACTGGCAAACGATCTCCGGATAGTCCGCGCTCAGTCGACGCGCGATGGCGATGGTTTCCGGCTGAAAATCAACCGCCACAATCTCCGCGGTCGCGCCCACCTTCCGCGCGTGGTCCGCCACCAGCCGCGGAAGATCCGCCGAGCCCGTGGCCAGATCGAGCACGCGCACATGATCGCCGCGCCGGATCCAGCGTCGGATAAAATGCGAGACGATATGAGATCCGCCGAAATAGCGGTTGAGCCCGCGCAGACTGCGCAACGCTGCTTCCAATTCCGCCGGCGACGCGTCGGGCCGGTCCATTAATTCCGGCTCGGATTCCGCAAATTGCCGCGCGCTCATGCCGGCGGCTAATTCTGCAAGAATTTCGCCCAGGATTCGGGTAATTGCGCGGTCTCGACGTCGCTCGCGATCCGCCCTTCGAATTCCGGACGGAAGGAAGTGCTGGTGCCGTAGACCATGATCAAATCCTCCGAACCCTCCACCCGGATGGCATGCGCCACGCCCGGCGGAATCACCACTCCCACGTTGTTTTTCCCACGGTGATTATCGCCGTCGATGAGTAATCGCATCGTCCGTGCCGGCATTCCTTCTCGCGCCTCGCGCAGGATCATTTCCGCCACGCCTTGCACGAAAAACATCACGTCCCACTGTTCCCGTTCGTATGGTCGCAGGGTGTAATCCGGCTTCTCCTCGCGAAACAATTTCTGGAACCAGCCCGCCGCATCTTCCCCTTCCGGCACGCTCGGCGGATGCACGTGAAAGCCTTTCGCTGTCTGCGCGAACATGCGCGCGCTTGCCCATTGCGTAGGCCAGAATCCGATCTGCCCCAGCAAGCCCTCACCCCGTCGCCCGAATTCGCCGAAGGAGCCGCGATGCCGTTGCGGGTAAATCGTCCGGGCGAAAACTTCCACGCCCGGAATCCAAACCGCGCGCAAGTCGGTGACCGCGCCATCGGCGGCCAACAACGCTCCGGCTTCGATCCCGCCGTCGGCTAATTGTTCCGCCACTGCCGCCGGCGAATAATCCCGCGTCACCAAAGCTCGGCGCGCTGCCGCGGAAAGCCCGGCCCAAAGTTTCTCGTCGTTTGTGCTCATCCGATTGTCATCCGCGCTGACATTATATTGATTGAACCGCCGCGCAGGCAAAATTACCATGCCCGGCTCGCGGCTTCCCTTGCTCCGCCGCTTCCGATGCTCGATTTTTGCCTCTATCTCCTGTATCGCGCGGGCCTCGGAATCCTGCGACTCTTTCCGCTCGCGTGGGTGTTTTCTTTGGGCGAACTCGGCGGCCTGCTCGCGCGGCTTCTCTCGCCCAAATATCGGCGCCTCGCCCGCCACAATCTCGAGATCGCCTTCGGCGCAGAAAAATCACCGCGCGAAATTAGCCGACTGACGCGCCGCCACTTCCGACGCCTCGGCGCCAATTTACTCAGCAGCGTCAAAGTCGGCACAATGCCGCTCGCGGCCGTCGACGCCCGCGTCACGCTGGAAAACGCAAATTTCATGCACGAAGCACTTCGCGCCGGCCGCGGAGTTGTGGTGGTGCTCAATCATCTGGGGAACTGGGAACTGTTCGCCCAAATCTTCTCGCGCCATTTCGATTACACTCGCCTCAGCACCGTCTTCCAAGCTTTGAGCAATCGCCTCATCGATGCCGATGTCCGCCGCTTGCGCGCGCGCTCCGGCGTCCAATTATTCGACCGGCGCGACGGCTTTCAGGCGGCGATCGAATTGTTGCGCGGCGGTGGTCTCGTCGCCGTGCTCGCCGATCAACACGCCGGCGATCACGGACTTTGGACGCCGTTTTTCGGTCGGCTCGCCTCCACTACGCCGTTGCCAGCCGTGCTCGCGAAGCGGACGGGCGCGGCGGTTATCAGCGGGGCGATCTTCACCAGCGGTCGCGGTCGCTGGCGGATGGTGTTTACCCCCATTTTTGATACGAAAAACGCCTCCATTCCCGCGCTCACTGCGGAAGCCAATCGCGTCATCGCCGGGCAAATTAGCCAGGCGCCCGAAGATTGGTTTTGGGTGCACAACCGCTGGAAAACCCCGCGACCAAACTTCCTCCTCCCGAAATACAAACGCGGCGTTTATCTTCCCCCTGAGTCCATCTTGAAACCGTTTCG
>JBDUAE010000309.1:0-2992 GCA_040004805.1 Chthoniobacterales bacterium
CCACGCGCTTGTGCGGAATTTTCTCCAGCATGCGCGAGCGATTCGCGCTCGGCGGACAGATCAAGACTTTGCCGTCTATATTTTCCGCGTTGTAGCGCTCGTAGTCGCCGCAGTTCTGGCCGAACTGTTCGTAGATGCGCGTCATTCGAAAAACCGAGCCGTGCAACATTGGTTGCAGTCCCGCCCCGGCGAGCGAGCAGAGAATTTCCTGTGCCTTGCCTAACGAGTAGCCGAGCAGGACTGGCACCGCTTTTTCCTCAAGCGCTTCCCGGCAAAACGCTACGATCTGCGCCACCACTTCTTCCGTCGGCGGAAAGCGATAACGCGGCAGACCGAAAGTCGTTTCCATGATCAAGGTGTCGGCTGCCCGCCATTGCGCCGGCTCCGCGGAACGGCCCGCGCGCAATTTGAAATCGCCCGTGTAAAGCAGCGTGCCCGCGTCCGCTTCGAGGAAAAATTGCGCGGAGCCAAAAATGTGGCCGGCCGGGAGCAGGGTCACGTTGAGGCCATTCACAGCGGTCGGCTGATCGAAGGGCAGGATGTGCTCGTGGCGTTCGCCCGGCATCCGCGCCTGCATTAGCCGGGAGGTGCGCTCCGAGACGATGATTTCCTGGTGCGGTGCGATGTGATCGCTGTGCGCATGCGAAACGAAAGCGAACGCCTTCGGCTGATGCGGATCTAGCCACAAATCCTGTGTCGGCAAATAAACGCCGCCTTCATATCGCACTTCGAGCACCGGCCTATTTACGCGAAGAAGCGGGGTTGCGAAAACGCCGACGGATTGACACGTTTCGCCGGAACCCGTTTGCTAGCGCGATGAAAGTTTGCCTGCTGGCGGGTGCAATTTTGCTCACGACGCTGGTCCCGCGTGCGCACGCCCGTTTTCCCGGCCAGGCGGATGATTATCGCCAGTTGGCCAAAGTAAACGCGCTGCCGGTTGCGCTCGATCCCGCGTTCGAATTTCGGAAGACCAAGAGATTCACGCTCGGTACGCTCCCCGGCCGCAAAACGAACAGCTACGGCACGCCCGGTGCGGTGAAGGATCCCGCGATCCTGGCGGAATCAGCTTACCGACTCTTCGGCGCCGTGACGGAGTTGGATAAAAAACGGCGCTGGGGCGATTACTTCGATTTTTTCTGGCGCACGCGGAGCGCCGGTCCGGTGACGGTGCGCTTCGAGTATCGGCAGGATACGCTGCGTTCGTTTACGCAGGCTCGGGAAGTGAGTTACGCGGAGGGGCGGGGGAGCCACAAGACGGCCTTCGCCGTTATCGGAGACGACTACATTAATGACGGGCGCATCATCGCGTGGCGGTGTGTGCTGCTTGCGGGGGGCAAGGTCGTGGCGGAAAACCGATCTTATCTTTGGAAATGAAACGCCTGCGGCATCGCCTCGAAGTTTGACACCCCTACCCGCGATCCTGTAGCTTCTGGAGTTGGCCGTGCAGTCATCTATTCAAGTCGGAGTAAACGGCAAAGCCGTTTGGGTGAGGGTTGAGGGCAAAGGCAGCTTCCTCAACAGCGGCAACTTGAAGGAATTCGCCCGGGAGATGGTTAGCCGCGGCTACCGCGAATTTGTCGTCGACCTCGAAGATTGCGCGATGATGGATTCCACCTTTATGGGCACGATGGCCGGAGTGGCCTTACGCTTGAAGGAGCTTGGGCAGGGACATCTCCACGTCATCCACTGCGGGCAGCGCAGTCGGGAGTTGCTGACCGGGCTCGGCCTCGACCAGATTTTTAGCATTCATGCGAAAGGCGCAGCCGCGCCGGAGTGGGAAGTCCTGACCAGCCCGCCCGCGGCAACAGCGACGGTGCAGAAGCAGCAGCAAGCGCAGCAAATGTTGGATGCGCACGAGGCGTTGTGCGAGGCCGCGCCGGAAAATTTCTCCCGTTTCAAGGACGTCCTCGAATACCTGAAACAAGATCTGCAGCAAGAGCCGGCGAAGTAGCTCTGGCTCCGTCATGTGGCCTTTTTTTCTCCTCGGGCTCCTCGTTGCGTCCGTTGTCGGCTGGATTGCCACCACAGTGGTGCAGATGAGCCGCTTTCGTGCGCTGGAGCGCTCAAAGGAGGAAATTCAGGTCGAGGAAACGCTGGTCTTCGATTTCCTGCACGGCCTCGGTGCCGCCTTTACTGAAACGATTCGCGCGGCTGATCTCCACCGCCTGATCGTGGAAGGCGCGGCCCGCATTCTCGATGCGCACGGCGGCGCGCTCTACATCGTGGAACGCGGCGGGGCCACGCTCGCGCCGGCGTTCATTTCGAAGGGCTGTCCGCCGCTGGTGGAGATTTCGCCCGAGATTCTCCAGCGCGCTAGCGCCGCACCCACCGTGGTGGAAGAATTCCTGCGCAAGCAACCCGTCGCAGTCGGTGACGGCGTGATCGGACGCGCCTGGCAAAGCCAGCACCCCGCGCTCCTCGCGAACCTGAGCGGAGCGCCGGAACTGGAAAAGATGAGCGGGACGAGTTTCGCGACCACTTCCGTCATGGTCACCCCCTTACTTTACGGCAAGCAGAACATGGGCGTGCTCGCCCTTGCGAACGGGCCGCTCAATCCGCCGTTTACGGCGAGCGATTTTGTCGTTTTCAAATCGATCGCGGAGCAGTCCGCCTTCGCGCTTTATAATGCGGTCATTTATTCCGAAGCGAACGAGAAGAAGCGGCTCGATCACGATCTCCAGATCGCGCGCGACATCCAACGCATCCTCCTTCCATCCGAATCGCCCGTGATCGAAGGCTTCGAGATAGCCGGCCTTAATATTCCCGCCAGCCACGTGAGCGGCGATTACTTTGACTACATCGAAGTGGACAGTGAACGCCTCGGCGTGGCCATTGCCGACGTCTCCGGGAAAGGCGTTCCCGCGTCGCTGATCATGGCGATTTGCCGGAGCGTTCTCCGGAGTCAGGCACCGGGAAATCCATCCCCGTCGGATGTTTTGAAAAAGGTGAACCGCCAGCTCTATCCTGACATCAAGGAGGACATGTTTATCAG
>JBDUAE010000310.1:0-2980 GCA_040004805.1 Chthoniobacterales bacterium
GATCACGGGGTGCTTTTTTATCGGGATAGCGCGCGCAAGGCGGAGGAACGCGGCGCCCGCGCGCCACAACCAAGCTCACGCCGTCCCGGCGAACGCCCATGACCCCGGCCTTCACTCTCAACCTGCTCAGGATTTTGTTCCTGGCGTTCTGCGGCACGATCGGCTGTCTCATTACCGCTGAGATATTGAACCGACCGCTCCCCGGCGCGTTGGTCGGCCTTCTCTTTGGCTTGATCGTGGTTTTGATCGATCGGCTTCTGAACGGCCTCTCCCTACGTGCCTTCTCCTCGGCCACGTTGGGCCTCCTGCTCGGTCTGTTTTTTACAAACCTGCTCATCGCCTCCGATGTTCTGCATTTTCAATCGGAAGCCACTCGCTGGGTCGCGCGCCTGGTCGGTTATTCCACCTTCGGATACCTCGGCATGATGCTAGCCATGCGGAGTAATCGCGATGAATTCTCGCTCATCATCCCCTACGTCCGCTTCGCACGGGAAACGACGCAACACGAGCCGCTGGTGATCGATACCAACGTCATCATTGATGGACGGATTGCCGATCTTTGCGCGACGGGTTTTCTGAGCAGTTCGCTTATTGTCCCGCGTTTCGTGCTCGACGAATTGCAGACCATGGCCGATTCGCGCGATCCGTTGAAACGCGATCGGGGCCGGCGCGGATTAGAGATTCTGAATCAGTTGCAGGCCTCGCACGAGGTGGAGTTAACGATTCACGACACGACAGAGGACACGGACCTGGAGACGGATGCGCGGCTTGTGCGCACGGCGAAGTTGTTGCAGGCGCGCTTGCTTACAAACGACATGGCGCTTTGTCAGGTGGCACGGTTGCAACAGGTAGCGACGTTGAACCTGATGGATTTGGCGCGCGCGCTCCGCCCGGTGGTGGTGGCGGGCGATGAATTGGAGCTGGCGCTAGTGAAGGAAGGACGCGATGCGCACCAGGCGGTCGGTTATTTACCGGATGGCACGATGATCGTGGTGAATCATGCACGCACGCAGATGGGGACCACGAAAACGGTGGTCGTCTCGAGCGCGCTGCAAACGGCGGCCGGGCGATTGATTTTTGCCGAATTGAAGGGAAACATGAAGCTGCTGTGAAAAAGGAGTAACGATGCCGACGCGCCGGGAATTTCTGCGTGGTGGTCTCAGCGCTTTTGCCTTGGGAATGGCGGGACGGACCGGCCTGGCCGACCCTCCCGGCTCTCGGTCGCTGCGACAGTGCGCGCCTTCAGGCGGCCTGGCGGTGCACGGGACCAGTCCCTTTCGCGAAATCCCGGCTGACCCTCCCACCGTCATGGTCGATGGACTTCCCTTCGCGGAGTGGTTCTCGGGCGATGATTTCGAGAACGCGAGCATTCCTTTTCATTCCATCCCGGATTATTTCAACGGCGGCTTGCCTCCGGAGCCAGCGGAGGAAGTGGATGTCGCGATCGTGGGCGGGGGGCTGTCGGGCCTGGCCTCCGCGTATTTCCTTCGCCAGCACAACACCGTCCTCTTCGAATTGCACGATCGCTTTGGCGGCAACGCCCAGGGCGAGGTCTGGCGCGATGTCGATTATTCGTTAGGCAGCGCGTATTTCATTACGCCGGATAAGGGCTCGTTCCTGGAACGCTTTTATCACGAGCTCGGGTTGCATCGCCTGATCCGGACGAGCGCGTCGCCGGACCCGATGGAGTTGAACGGCGTCATTCACGACGATTTCTGGAGCGGATCGCAGCCGTGGGCTTCGCTGCACGAACAAGAAGCGTTTCGCCGTTACGCCAAGGTGGTCACCAACGTTTGGGAGAATGAGTATCCGGAGATTCCACTCTCCAAGGATCCTGTTGAAGCGGCCCGTGTGCGCGCGCTCGACATGATCAACTTTCGCCAGGACTTGGAGCAACGGATGGGCATGCCGCTGACGCCGCTGCTTGCGGCCGGTGTGCAGTCCTACTTTTTCTCCTCGTTCAACGCGCCGATGGAGGAAATTTCGGCGGCGAGTGGATGGAATTTCGTCGCCGCGGAGGAAGGCGGTCGGTGGGTTTTGCCGGGCGGTAACTCGCGTTTCGTCCACGAACTCTGGAAGCGCTTGAAAGAGCGCGAGGGTCGGGTCCGACCCGAGTGCCGGCCGCACTTTTTGCGGTGCCGCTGCCGGGTCATTGATGTCCGTCCGCAGGGCGAGCGTCTACAGGTGACTTATTTCGATGCCGCCCAAAGCCTGCGCTCGATCAGTGCGCGTTTCGTCGTCATGGCCTGTTCGAAACACATCGCCAAGCACGCGCTTTTCGACTTGGAGCACTGGGATCCCGAAAAATTGGACGCGATGCAGCAGATTGATACTTATCCCTACCTCGTTGCCAACGTCCTATTGCACGCGCCGATTGAGCGCGATTTCTACGACTGCTTCCTACTTGGCGATGGCGTAAGTTATCCGATGAGTGGCGGGGCGCTGGAGCAGAATCCGATCGTCACGGATATGTTGCGCGGAGATTACACCCGCGAGCGCGGCGCGCGCAGCGTCTTGACTTTGTACTGGCCGCTCTCGTGGCCGGCGGCGCGTTTTACGCTTCTGCTCAACGAGCCCTGGCAACATTATACGCAACTGCTCGTGCCTCAGCTGCGCCGCATGCTCACGCTGCTGGATGTTCCGGAGTCGGCCGTGAAACAGGTGCGGCTGACGCGCTGGGGACATGCCATGCCGATCGCACGACCGGGGCTCATCGCCAATGGCATCGCCGAAACGGCGCATCGCCCCACCGGCAATAATTTATTCTTCGTCAATCAGGACAACTGGGCGTTGCCGGCGGTGGAGAATTCCTTGCTGGACGCGAAGTCAGTCACCGACACGATCCGCGGCCTGCTCTAGCCGCGTCGCTAGTTTCTAGCGACGTGAGATAGCGACCGATCTCGCGCTCGTATTCCGCAAATAGCGCCCGATGACCGTTGTTCGAACGGCGTCAGGATCACGGCGCTCGGCTCCCGGTCGC
>JBDUAE010000047.1:0-9943 GCA_040004805.1 Chthoniobacterales bacterium
TTCTTTGCCGGCGCCTGGACGAAAGAGGAAATCCTGCACGCGACCTCGCAATGGTCGCCTTCGCAGGTGCCGCATTACCTGATGATGGCGGGCGTCGTTTTGACCGCGCTTTATATGACGCGGCAGGTCATTTTCGTTTTTCTCGGATCGCGTCGGACTGCTGCCGGGCACGCTCACGAGAGTCCATGGGTGATGACTTTGCCGCTCATTGTGCTCGCGGTTTGCACGGTGGGATTGAGCATCGTGTTCACTCCCGCCTGGCCGTGGTTTGAGCATTATCTTATGGGCGAGACCGCGCCCTTCGAGATCGGTCGCCTGATTCAACCCATGCTGTTCGTGTCGGCTGTTTTGGTCGCGGCCGGAATCGCGCTCGGCTGGTGGATGTATCAGGGAGCGACCGATTCGCTCGAGCGCCGCCTGCCCGGGTTGTTTCGTTTCCTCGAAAACCGGATGTGGCTGGACGAGCTCTATGATCGCACCGTGCTCGCGCTGGCCCAGATGGCCGCGAACTTCGCGGATTGGATGGATCGCCATTTCTGGGACGGAATCGTCTCCAGCGCGGCCGGAGCGAGCCGTGTTCTCGGCAGCGCCGCGCGCAGTCTCGATGAGCACGGAATCAATCACGGAGCCGATGAAGCCAGCGCGCGCACCCGTGGGTTTGGCTCCGCGATTGCCCGACGACACTCGGGACAAATTCACACCTACCTGGGTGCGATCGCACTCGGTTTGCTCGCGCTGCTGCTCCTTTACGGCTGGCTCGCATGATCACCGCGCTCATTCTTCTGCCGTTGGTCGGCGCGCTTTTCGTCAGCGGCGCGCGGCCGAATCAAGCCCGTCTGATCGCGCTGGGTTACACCTTTTTAAGCGCACTGGTGGCGTTGTCGCTTTGGTGGGATTACGACAGTGCCGTTCCCGGTCTGCAATTACTGGAACGTCACGAATGGATTCCCGCGATCGGCGCCGAATACCTCCTGGGCATCGACGGCCTCAGTCTCCTGCTCGTGCTTCTGGTTTCATTGATCATTCCCTTTGCGCTTCTCGCGCAACCGGCGAGCCGCGGTCTTTGCGCGCTCATCTTGGTCACGCAATCGGCGCTTTACGGCACCTTCACCGCGCAAAATTTCGTCCTTTGGTTCCTCTTTTACGAGATGAGCCTGATTCCCGCTTTCCTCATGATTAAACTCTGGGGCGGTGAAAAACGCGACCGCGCGGCGACGAAGTTTTTCCTCTACACCTTTCTCGGCAGTGTCGGGATGCTGCTGTCGTTTCTGGGGATTTATTTCGCGCGTGGCACCTTTGATTTCGTCCAGCTCAGCGTGCTCGGAAAAGCGGGCCTGCTTCACGGAAATGCCGCTTGGTTTGCCTTTGCCGGTATCTTTCTTGGTCTCGCGGTGAAGGTGCCGCTGTATCCCTTTCACACCTGGTTGCCGGATGCGTACGAGGCGGCGCCGACAAATGTTTCGATGATCCTGACTGGCCTGCTTTCCAAGATGGGCGTTTACGGATTCATCCGACTCCTCTGGCCGCTTTTCCCTAACGAATTAAAAATCGCCGGTCCGTGGCTGCTCGGGCTTGCGGTCTGCTCGATCGTCTTCGCCTCCCTCGCGGCCTGGGCGCAGCGCGATCTCAAACGCATGGTCGCCTATCTTTCGATCAACCATCTCGGCTACTGCCTGCTCGCGCTTTTTGCGATTGCCGCCAGCACCGCGCCGTCGAGCGCAGCCACGCAAGCGGCCTTGAGCGGAATTTTCGTGCAAATTTTCAGCCACGGACTGACCGCGGCCGCGTTGTTCTATTTCGTCGGCCTTCTGGAGCAACGGCGCGGTCGCCGCGGCCTAAACGATTTTGGCGGACTCATGCAGTCGACGCCGCTGCTTTGTGGCTGGATGAGCGTGACCATGTTCTCCTCGTTAGGCCTGCCGGGCCTGAACGGTTTCGTGGGCGAGTTCCTCATCTTCAAAGGCTCTTTCGCGCTCGCGCCGATCTTCACCTCCGTCGCCGTCCTGGGCCTGCTTTTCACCGTCATCGCTTTTCTGCGCGCGATGCAGGCGCTCTTCAGCGGGCCGCTCGTGGAAAGCTGCGCCGCCTTACCCGACCTGCGGCGGGGTGAGCTGCTGGTCATCATCCCGATCACCCTGCTCATGCTTGCGCTCGGCCTCGCGCCGCAATTACTCCTCAGCTTCGTCAATTCCACCATCGCGCAGATGACGCGGCTCTTTGTCTAATGAAGAAGGACGCAATCGCGGTGGGAAAAGTCGCTGAAACGATTCTCATCGTTCGCGGCGAGAGAGTCTTGCTCGATGCAGATTTGGCCCGGCTTTACGGAGTGACCACCGCGAATTTGAACAAAGCGGTGAAGCGGAACGGCGAGAGGTTTCCTCGTGACTTCATGTTCCAATTGAGCGCTGAAGAGGCGGAACGTTTGATATTCCAATTTGGAATATCAAAAGGGCGCGGCGGTCGTCGTTCTCGCCCCTACGCCTTCATCGAGCAAGATGTCTCTATGCTCTCGAGCGTGTTACGGAGCGCGCGCGCGGTGAAGGTCAACATCGCGATCATGCGCGCCTTCGTGCAACTGCGCACGATGCTGGAAACAAATCGCGAACTCGCTCGGAAGTTCGCCCAGCTCGAAGGCCGGGTCGACAAGCACGACGACGAAATTGCCGCCATCATCGATGCGATCCGGCAATTGATGGGTTCTCCGAAAAAGCCGGCGCGCGAGATCGGATTCCACATTCGGGAGACATCGCCACATTATCGCACTCGGAAACGCCCATGATTGCCTGGACGATTTACCTGACTTTCGCCGGCGCCTTTCTCGCGCTTTTGCTCCCGCGCGTCCTCGCTCGGTGCATCGCGCTCCTCACCACGCTTGCGGGCGCCACGATCACGGTTCTCGCCTTCCTGGATGGCTCAACTTCCGGCGCGTTCACCACCGTCGTCCGCATCCCCTGGCTCCCAGCCTTGGGGATGGAATTTCATCTCGCGGCCGACGGCATCAGCCTCACCCTCGCCTTGGTCACGGCCATCACCGCGGTCAGCTCGGTCTTATTTTCCTGGGACGTAAACGAGCGGCCTAACGAGTTCTTCTTCTGGCTCCTGCTCGTCGTCGCCGGTTCCTACGGCGTCTTCTTCAGTGCCGATCTTTTCCTCCTCTTCGTTTTCTACGAGCTCGTCATTATTCCAAAATATTTCCTGATCGCGATCTGGGGTTCGACCCGGAAGGAATACGGCGCGATGAAGCTCACGCTTTATTCATTCGCGGGAGGCGCGCTCGTCTTTCTTGGCATCCTTGCCGCCTACACCACTGCAGGCACGCTCGATCTCCTGCAGCTCGCCCAGTTTCAATTCCCGCTCGCCTTGCAAGCTTGGGCCTTCCCCGTGCTCTTCCTCGGTTTCGCGATCCTGGCCGGCATCTGGCCGCTGCATACCTGGGCGCCGACTGGTCACGTCGCCGCGCCGACCGCGGGCTCGATGTTACTCGCGGGTATCGTGATGAAACTCGGCGCTTACGGAGCGCTCCGGGTGGCGATGAATCTCTTCCCGCAGGGCTTCGCGATGTGGCGGGAATGGATCGCCATCCTCGCCGTGATCGGCATCGTTTATGCCGCCGCCGTCGCACTGCGGCAGCGCGATCTTAAATTCGTCATCGGCTATTCCAGCGTCAGCCACATGGGTTTCATCCTCCTCGGTCTCGCGACCGCGAATGCGCTCGGTCTCGGCGGCGCGGTCTTGCAAATGTTCTCGCACGGCATCATCGGCGCCCTTCTCTTCGCCATTGCCGGACGCATGCTTTACGCGCGAACACATACGCGCGATCTGGATCAGCTCTCGCGGATGAAACTGGGACGCGCCTTGCCCTTCGCCGCCTTTGCGTTCGTGCTCGCGTCCGCGGCCTCAATGGGGCTTCCCGGCTTTAGCGGCTTCGTGGCCGAAATCACGATCCTGATTGGCGCCTGGAAAGCCTATCCGCTCGCGGTCTGGATCACGGGATTTGGGATGGTGCTCGTCGCCGCCTTTACCCTTCGGGCGTTGCGCAAAACATTCTTCGGCGAAGCTTACCGCGCCGACGATCTCAGCCTCCCGCCGCCAGCGCTTCCGCCGATCACCCTTCCGGAAAAACTCGGCGCCGCGTTGCTTATTTTTTCCACCGTCGCGGTCGGCCTTTATCCGAAGTTAATTCTCGATCGCGTTCTGCCCGCAGTCGAAGCGATGAGGGTGCTGCGATGAATTACCTTGAGTTAATCCGACTCGCCTTGCCCGAGATCGTCGTCACCGCGACCGCGCTCCTCGTTCTCAGCTTTGGCCTGATGAAATCGCGCTCCGCCACGGTGTCGGTTATTTTCTCCGCGTTTGGTCTCGCGCTTGCCGCGGTTTGCGTGCTGCGCTTGCCCGCGCACGCCTCGTTCGGCGGCGGCATGCTCGTGGTCACGCCACTCATCTCGCTTTTTAAGCTGATCTGCCTCGCGCTCGCCTTCTGCACCGTGCTGCTGGCGCGCGTCGGCCGGTTTACCCGACATCACGGCGAATATTTTGCCCTGCTCTTGCTCGCGACCCTCGGCCTGCTTCTGCTCGTCGGCAGCGAAGAGCTCCTCATGATTTTTATCGGCCTCGAATTAACCGGCCTCTCGCTTTACGTGCTCACCGCGTTCGCCAAACACGATCCGCATTCCGCGGAAGCGGGCCTGAAGTATTTCCTCTTCGGCGGGACCGCGAGTGCGTTCACGCTTTTCGGATTGAGCCTGGTTTATGGAATGGCGGGGACGACAGGCCTAGCCGCGATTGGGGAAAAATTAGCCGACCAACCCGCCAGTCCGCTCCTTGTCGTAGGCATCGCGATGACGCTCATCGGCTTTGCCTTCAAAATCGCCGCCGCTCCGTTTCATCTCTGGGCGCCGGATACCTATCAAGCGGCGCCGACTCCATCCGCCGCCTTCATTGCCTCAGGGTCGAAAGTCGCGGCCTTTTTCGTGCTCGGCAAAGTCGTCCTCGTCGGTTTCGCGCCCTTGCAAGGCAGCGCCGGCTGGCACGCATTGCTGCCCGGCTGGGCACCGCTTTTAGCCACGCTCTCCGCGCTCTCCATCGTCATCGGCAATCTGGCCGCGCTCGCGCAAAGCAACGTCCGCCGGCTGCTCGCGTATTCCGCGGTCGCTCATGCCGGTTACACTTTGCTCGGGCTCGTGGCCGGCGGGAGCGACGGGTTCAGCGCCACGCTTTTTTACACTACGATTTACGCCGTTAGCCTGATTGGCGCCTTCGGCGTCATCGGCCTGGTCCGCAGTTTCACGGGTGGGGACGATTTTCGCCATTTCGCCGGCCTGTCCGCCCGTTCGCCGGTGCTGGCTGCGGTTATGACGATATTTATTCTCTCGCTCGCCGGCCTTCCTCCGCTCGCTGGCTTTTTTGGGAAGTTCTACCTTTTCCGCGCCGCTTTTGGCATGGGCGCGAACCACAACCTTCTCTGGCTGGTTGCGCTCGCGCTCCTCGGCAGCCTGGTCTCGCTTTATTATTACCTGAAGATCCTGAAAGCGATCTTCGTCGCCGAACCCGGTGCCGCCTCCGCGAGAATCGAGCTGACGCTGGTGGAAGACTTCGTCTTCGCTCTCCTCGCCGCGACCACGCTTTTCCTCGGGATTATGCCCGGTTTTCTCCTCGAACGCATCCTCGCCGCGCTTTCGTAAAGCAAAAGGAGGCAAAAGCGCGGAAAGCTGCTATCGTGGGCGATGGCCAAACCCACCGGTGCTTCTTTCACCCGCCGCGCTCCTGATAATATCACCGAGGAATTGGTGGCGGTTCTCTCCTCTAAAGCGTCCTACGAATTCAAGGCGCTCTTCGATATTATCTTCGCAAATTTGCGCGAGCGGAATGCTGCCAGCGGCGGCGAAGAAATGCTGCGCCTGCGTTGCTACGAGAAGCTGCAAAGCCTCGTTAGCCAGGGCGCAGTCAAGAAAACCGTTAACGGCCTGGTCAAGAAATACAAAGGTGTTTCCGCCCCGCTCCTTGCTCTTAGCGCTGAGATGAAAATCTTGCGCGCCGAGTGGAAGGAAAAGCTTTTGCTTAAAGCCGAAGCCGCCGCGGCAAATTAGCCGACACCGGCTTTTCGGAAAACGCCGGCCCCGTGTCCCGTGGCCGGGGTTCTCATTCCTCGGAGCTTGACTCCGCCGAGGCCGCCTCGAACACTCGGGGCATGAAGACTCCCATTGTTTCTCCTCGGGTTTTGCGCAGATGGCGTTCTGCGGTTGGTGCTCTCTCCGCTCTTGTTTTAGCCGCGTTTCTGGCCGGGCCCGCGCGGGCGGCCGATCCATCTCCGGCGCCGAAAGCCGCTCCCTCCGGCGCTTCCGGTGCCGCTTCCTCCGCCGCCAGCGCCGCTGCCAGCCAGCACAGCGAAGCGGAGATGATGAAGCAGATGATCGAACTCGCGAAGCTGAACGAGAACCACAAGCTTCTCGGCGAGCTCGCCGGGGATTGGACCTACGATTTGAAAATGTGGATGGCGCCGGGCGCGCCGCCCAGCGAATCGAAAGGCACCGGCAGCCGCAAAGCGATCATGGACGGCCGCTACTACCAAGCGGAATACAACGGCTTCGTTCCCATGCCCGGGGCCGACGGCAGGATGATTGAATTGCCCTTCCACGGTCTCTCTTTGGAAGGCTACGATAACGTGAAGAAGAAATTCGTCACCACTTGGTGCGATAGCATGAGCACCGGCATCAGCATGTCGGAAGGCACCTACGATGCGGCCACGAAAACTTTCACCTATACCTCCGAGATGGAGATGATGCCGGGGATGAAAACCAAAGTCCGCGAGACAGTAAAAATCATCGATAGCGATCACCACACCCTCGAGTGGTTTGAGAACCAGCAGGGCAAAGAAGTAAAGACGATGGAGATCGCCTACACCCGCGCGAAATAGCGCGCCGATCTGTCCGCCGCGCTCGCTCTTATCAGGGCGAGCGCGGACCGGTTGGATGCCCGGCCGCGAAAGTGCCGAGCCGGCGCTTCAAGGTTCCCGACTGCCGCCGCCGAAGCTCGCGAGCAGCGACGGCAACATCGCCGCGATCCCTTGCGGATGCTGCGCCGCCGCGTCGTTCACATTTCCGCTCGGCGTCAGCTTGTCGATGATTGTCGGCAAATATTGCGCCAGCATAGTCGCCGCCGTCGCGGGATCGATCCCCAGCTTCGCCGCCAGTCCCTGCACCTGCTCGGAGCCAAGAACGCTTTGAATCTGTGTCGGCGAGACTGAGTGATTCGCCCCCGTCCCCACCCACGAGGAGAAAACTTCCCCCAAACCGCCTTGCGAAAATTTACTCATCAAACCGGGTAGCCCGCCGTTTTGCGCCAGCAGCCCGCTGATGGCGCCGGCGAGCGGGTTTACGCCCCCAGGCGCGTCTTGTTTGCCGGCGAGATCGCCGAGAAGTGAATCGAGTAATCCCATATTATGCTTTCGTTAGACTGTTTTGTTTCGAAAATGGCGATGTCGCCACCGTGCGCTCGATCATCCGGATTCCGCTTCCGAAAGCAAGCGTCGCGATCAAGACGGTTCCACTAGTCCGCGAGCGTGTCGGCTAAAAAAACGTTCGTGCGATGAATCCGCGAACGTCTGGGGGCGTGGGTTTTATGTCGAAATTATCAGGCAAAATTCTCGCCGGAATCGTTGACAGACTCGGGGCACGGTCATCGAGTACTTTATGAGCATCTCGCGTTGTACTAGTCTTCTCTTCGCAGTCAGTCTCGCCTTCACTCCGCTCCTGCGAGCGGATACCGTCGATAAGCCAATCGTCCCCTACAGTGCCACCCTCATTTCTCCGCATCCCGGGGAAGTCTTGGTGCCGGGACAGCACGTCAAAATCCTCTGGTCCGGACATTATCCCAAGATGGATCTCTCCTGGTGTGAAACCGAGATTTATCTCTCGCTCGATGGTGGGCGAACATTCAGCCAGGTCACTGGGGAACGCGACGCGCGCACGCAGTCGGTCGATTGGATCGTGCCGAACACGCCTTCGGACACGGCGGTGTTGAACATCCGCTTCGGTTGCCTCGGGCGTTATCCCGAAACCAACAGTTGGAATCTGAAAGCCGCCTTCGTGATCAGCGGCGAAAAATAAAACGACGCCGGCAAATTGCCGCGTCCCATCCCCGGCTGCCTTCGCCTGCAAGCGAAGGCAGCCGTTTTCGTTAGATCGAGGCTTTCACCGGATGCCAGAGCCAGCCCGGGAAGCGCCCGGACGGCCCACAAATCTCCTGTTCGGTGAAGCACGGCCGGTAGACAAAAGTGCCGGGGAAGAGCGACCAATCCTGCGCCGCATTATAATAGTGGCGCCCGCGCCAGGCTGGCGGCGTAAAGTTGCCATCGCCGCCGATATCCTCCACCCGCATCCCAGCTTCCAGCGCGATCGTCGGCCAGAGCACTTCCGAGTGCCCGCACCAGCCCGCGCGGTAGCGCGCATCGCAGGCCGCAAATAGCCGACGCGAGACCCGCCCGAAAGGAATGAAGCCTTTGAGCTGACGCTCTGGCGGAACCTGCACTTCTCCCGTCCCCAGGGTGTGCCAGTGCGCCCATCCCGGATTCTCCGCCCGCCTTTGCACTGTCGTGCAAAGCAGGTCCGCCTCCGATGTGCGCAGCTCCTCAAAAAGCGTCCCCCATTCGCCGCAATAGCGCACGTCGTTCTCGATGATCCAGTAATGCTCGTACCTCGGCTGTTCGAGATAGAAACGCATCGGCGCGAGATCGACATAGCCGATGTAATCATCCGGCCGAAACCGAGCCATCTTGCCGGGATAAGGCAGCGCCTGCAGCTCGGCCAGAGTGTAGGCGCGCACCGGCACGGCCTCGATCCCGCGCAGCGCGGCGGGCGACGCGCAGGAGCCGATCACGAAAATATCGTAGCGCCCGTCCAGTTGCGCCCGGAGCGCCGCCACTTCCCGGCGCACCGCCGGCGTATCCACGTGCGAATAATAAAGGATCACGTCGCGCGCGGCAGCGTCAGGCATCGCTGGCAGATTCCGTCCCCACCATTTTCTAGCAAGCACAAAGACCGCCTGCTCCGGCCGGCCTCCGCCGCCCAGATCAGGCGGCGTGCTGCAATCGCATCGGCGCGCCAATCGCGAAAGCGAAACCGACCAGCCGCGTCACTTCGCTCCCACCCAGGATGGCGCGCCGCTCAATGTGCAGCCATTGCTCCCGCCCATCGGAGTACACCACCCGGAATTCCCGGGCCGAGTTCGGCGGACAATCCGGGCGGAACGGCTCCATCGCGAAGCGTCCAAATTCGCGGCGATCGTCTGGGTGGATCTGCCCCAAGAGCAGATGAAACTCGGCCGGGATCGCGGTGCTCACCCCCAGCATTTCCCGGAACTCGTGCGACCAATAGCACTCCCCCGTCTCGAAATTAATATCGAAGAGCCCAATCTCATTCCTCGTTAAAGGTTCCATTGCTCGCTTCCTCTCTCATATCTTGGTTCCAATCTGCGGAGTTCCTGGCGCGCTCATCGCCGAGTCGCCGCCCCTTGTAGTGTATGACCGGCACGACGTCCGATCGGTTACAGGAAATTTAGGGTGTCCTCTATCTCTGGAGTCCAAGATGCGTCGGCACCCGACGAGAGGCCGCCTCTTATTTCCTCAACCGGGGAGCGATCCAATCGCCTGCCCACGCGGCGCTGTGAGGCGACCGAAAAGCCTGATCCGCCTGGGAAAACGGGTGGACCTATGTGACCGTTCGCGGGAGCGCGCGCCCGTTCGGCTCGTCTATCCGAAAATCTTCGCGAGAAATCCTTTATCTTTGGTCTTCTTGGCCGGGCGTTTCTTCGCGCTCGTGGCCTTCTTGGCGCTCGTTTTCTTGGCACCGGCCTTTTTGCTGCCAGTGGTTTTTTTGCTGCCGACTTTCTTACTGCCGGTGGCCTTCTTGCTGCTGGATTTACGTGCGGGCATACCAGTGAATCGTGC
>JBDUAE010000311.1:0-2949 GCA_040004805.1 Chthoniobacterales bacterium
ATTTGAAGACCTGTTTGACCTCGGCGTGGCCGATCACGGTTTCGCGATGTTCCGGGTCGAGCATTTCAGCCATCGAGTCTTTGATCTGGTCGATCAACTCATAAATGATGCTGTAAAGCTTCACCTGCACGCCTTCGCGTTTGGCCGCGTTGACCGCGTTGCTTTCGACTTTGATGTTGAATCCGATCACGACGGCGTTCGACGCGCTCGCGAGCAGGATGTCGTTTTCCGAAATCGGCCCGACGCCGGAGTGTACGATTTCCAGATCGATTTTCTTGCTTTCGATTTGATTGAGCGACCCGGTCAAAGCTTCGAGCGAGCCTTGCGCATCGCACTTTAAAATGATGCGGAGATTCTTTTTGCCGTCCGCGGCCTCGAGCAAACTCTCGAGGGTGGCGCGCTGCGGCGTGCTGAGCTTGTCGGCGCGTTTGGCTTGTAGACGTTCTTCGCTCAGGGTCTTCGCGTGTCGCTCGGATTCCATGACGAGGAGTTCGTCGCCCGCCTGGGGCAGACCGGTGAAGCCGAGAACTTTCACGGGTGTGGAAGGTCCGGCTTCCTTCACGGCTTTTCCGTGATCGTCGATCAATGATTTCACTTTGCCGCCGTAATCGCCGCAAATAAACGGGTCGCCAATTTTGAGCGTGCCGATTTGCACTATCACGGTCGCGGTCGGGCCGCGGCCTGCCTCCACCTGCGCCTCGATAACCGTGCCCCGCGGCGTGGCGGTGGGCGACGATTTCAAATCCAGCACTTCGGCTTGCACCGCCATGTTTTCCAGCAACTGATCGATGCCTAATCCTTTGGTCGCTGACACCGGCACCACAATGGTTTCGCCGCCCCAATCCTCCGGACTGAGATCGCGTTCCTGAAGCTGCTTTTTCACCCGGTCAAGGTTCGCCCCGGGGAGATCGATCTTGTTGATCGCCACCATGATCTTCACGTGCTCGGCCGCTTTGGCGTGATTAATAGCCTCGATCGTTTGCGGCATGAGACCGTCATCCGCGGCGACGACCAAAACCACGATGTCGGTAACATGCGCTCCGCGCGCCCGCATCGCGGTGAACGCAGCGTGACCCGGCGTATCGAGAAAAGTGATGCGGCTCCCTTTGTAATCGACCGTGTAGGCGCCGATGTGCTGGGTAATTCCGCCCGCCTCGCCCGCTGCGACGCGCGTTTTGCGGATCGCATCCATCAGCGACGTCTTGCCGTGATCCACGTGGCCCATGAAAGTGATGATCGGACCGCGCGCCTTGAGCTCTTCTTCCGTCTCGATCACCGGCAATGGCGGTGCGACGACGACTTCTTCAACCTTGTGGACGCCGCCGCCTTTTTCGCGGCGTTCCATTTCGAAAACGAAGCCGTGAGTCTCGCAAATTTTCGTCGCGACATCGGGTTCGATGGTCTGATTGATGTTCGCAAAAATATTGAACGCCATCAGCTCGGCGATGAGCTGGTGCGGCTTCAAGCCAAGCTCCGTCGCCAACTGTTTGACGATGATGGGCGGCTTAATGTGGATGATCTTTTGCGCGGCTTCCGCTTCCGTGGGGTCCGCCTCAGCGACTGCATCTTCCCCGGGAGCTTCCGGCACTTCGACAACGGGGACTGGAGCCGGCGCGGCGGGAGCGGGGCCGGAAATCAAATCGGTCACCGGCGGAGGAACTCGCACGGGTGGGGGAGCGGGCGGCTCCACTTTTTTCGGCGCCACTGGTTCGGGCGTCGTAATGATGCGGGAAATGGGCGGTAGAAAAGAACGTGCCGTGCGAGCAGCACCTTCCGCGCGTTTTGGGCGCGGCTTCTTCTCATCGATCAACGACACCGACTCCACCGGCGCCTTCGGGGGCGCGGGAGTCGGCTTTTCCGCAGCGGCGGCGGCTGCGGCGGCCGCGGCGGCTCGCGAACGGGCGGCCGGCGTCGGAGCGATTGCGGTACTGCGCGGCGTTTTTGCCGACGCGGGCGACTCGACCTCTTTGCCTGCCTTAGGCTTGGCGGCGGAAGACTTCGCGGCAACGGTAGACTTCGCCGCTCTCCCGGTGGACGGGGTTTTGCGGGCGGTAGTCTTTGTTGTCGTTTTGGTCGGCATGTTTTTCGAAAAATTTCTTCATGGCTCCGGGAACCCCGCGGCGGGCCATTTTATGTTGCGGCGGTTTCGCGCGGCACCGCCGCGTGGATTTCCTGAGCCTTCGCTTCATCCACTCCGAGGATGTCTACAAAATCGGAAACGTCTGCGTCGCGCAATCCTTCCAGATTCGTGAACCCGGACTTCACTAGGGTGATCGCTTGCTCCTCCGTGATTGGGAGCGCGCCTTGCAGACTGCCGGCGGCTTGCGCCACTTTTTGCTCCACTGCGGTCGTAGCCGAGGTGTCTTTGTCGATGTTAATTTCCCAGCCGGTCAAGCGCGAAGTGAGACGCGCGTTCTGGCCTTTTTTGCCAATGGCTAACGAGAGCTGATCTTCGTCGACGGAAATTTGCACGCTCTTGCGTTCGGTATCGAAAACGAGGTTCTTCACCTTCGCCGGTTTCAACGCCTCGAGAACGTATTCCTTCGGATCGGAACTCCAGCGGATGATGTCCACTTTCTCGTTGTTTAACTCGCGCACGATATTCTTTACCCGCGATCCGCGCATCCCGACGCAGGCGCCGACAGGATCGACTTTGTCGTTCACGCTGGTGACGGCTATTTTGGTGCGATAACCAGCTTCACGGGCAATCCCACGAATCTCCACGGTGCCGTCATTAATCTCGCTCACTTCGAGTTCGAAGAGGCGGCGGACGAAATTTGGATGACTGCGCGAAACGATAATCTCCGGTCCGCGGATGCCGTTTTCCACCGCGACGACGTAAGCACGGAGGCGATCGCCGACGTTATAATCTTCCACCACCACGCGTTCGCGCTGCGGCATGATGGCTTCGAATTTTCCGAGATCGAGAATCACATCCGAGCGATCGAA
>JBDUAE010000312.1:0-2935 GCA_040004805.1 Chthoniobacterales bacterium
CGGAGCGCGCGCCCATCTTCGCCTTTACGCCGAGCGAAATAATCTGCCGGCAGCTTGCGCTTTGCTGGGGAACTCACCCCGTTTTTCTTGAGTTCACGAGCGATCCGAATCGAACGATCGAGGCTGCGACCGAGTATCTGCGCAAAGAGAACCTTACTCGCCCTAACGACAATCTCGTTATCCTGAGTGATCTCCACGCAGGCGACCAGCAGATCGATGCTATTCAGGTGCGACAGGCCAAAGGCGGCGACGAGTCCCCAAACGAACCGCCCACAATCGGCGCGCAGGAATCGATGATGGATTGAGGGCAGTCGGGAGTTTGCTCAACGCTCCATTAGCCCTGCGATTTCGAGCGGCGGGGAACAAGCTGTCGCTTTCGAACTTCGGTAAACGCTCGCCTCGTCATCCCGAGCCGCGGAGACGGTCGAGGAATCTCGCGAAAGGTTTAGTCGCTCCGCGCTAGTGAAAGCAACGCCGCTGTGTGGGCGCTCGCTCAACGGCAGGCCAACCACTGCGTCAGTGAGATCCCTCGACCGTCTTCGCGGCTCGGGATGCCGGACAGATACCTATCTCTGAATTCGAAAATCGCTCCTTCGAAGGCGCCGTGAAAACAAAAAACGCGCGGACCTTTTCGATCCGCGCGTTTTGGAATCTTTGCGGCTGTCGGCTATTTAAGCCTCGACCGGCAACTCGACATCGACCGGACGCTCTTTCTTGCTGAGCGCGCGGCGCAATTTCGAGAGCGCGATGTTCTGCAACTGCCGGATGCGCTCGCGGGTGACGCCAAATTTCTTGCCGACTTCCTCGAGCGTCTTCGGCTTGCCGCCATCCAGCCCGAAGCGCGAGAAGATGATTTTGCGCTCGCGGTCGTCGAGCACTTCCAGAAGGCCACCGACTTCGTTGCGCAGGTTCTTGTCCCGCAGGAGTTCGAAAGGCGTTTGCGCTTCTTCGTCGCCCACGATTTCGCCGAACTCAGTCGAGTCATCGTCGCTAATCGGCGCGTCGAGTGAAGCCGGCCGAATCGAGACCGTCTTCAACTGCGAGACTTTGCCACTGGCAATGCCAATTTCTTCGCCCAGCTCGTCGTCAGTTGGCTCGCGGCCGAGTTCTTCGCTCATCTGCAGCGAGACGCGGCGCATCTTCGAAATCTTGTCCACGAGATGGACCGGGAGACGAATGGTCTTCGATTGGTTTGCCAGAGCGCGTTTGATCGATTGTTTAATCCACCACGCGGCATAGGTGCTCAGTTTGCCGCCTTTGGCCGGATCGAAACGCTCGACCGCTTTCATCAAGCCGATGTTGCCTTCCGAAATCAGATCGAGCAGCGGCAGCCCGAGATTCGCGTAATCATGCGCGATCTTCACCACCAAACGGAGGTTCGATCGAATCATGAGCGCGCGCGCTTCGCGGTCGCCTTTTTTAATTTTCGCCGCGAGCTCGATCTCCTGATCGGGCGTCAAAAGCGGGATCTGCCCGATTTCTCTCAGGTAAATCTTTATTCCAGTATCGCTATCTTCAGCAGCCATAAAACTCTTCATGTAAAACGCACAGTGTCGGGATACGTGCGGGGATCAAAAGCTTACGTTTTCCGAGGGCTTCAAGGTTGCACGTACCCTCAAAAAATCAGAAATATTTAATGGGGTTAACTATTAGCAATTCTGACAGACCCCGGCCAGCATTCGTTCAAACATTTTCCCAATTCATGCAAAATGTTGAAACAGACGCCTTTATACGAAAAAATTGGCGCAAATCAAGAGGAATCATTTTAATCGTGTTCGCGTAATATTACGAAATTAACCTCTATTATGCGTATCTGGCTCGCTCCGAGTGAGATGAGGTCCTATCATCCCCGGACGGACAAAAGATTCTAATTGCCACCCGGCCCGAACGTGTAATGAAGATTTGCCGCGAAAATGCCAACGACCAACCTCAGGCCCGCAAGATGAACGCCCCCGGGCTGGGGCATACGAAAAATCGCCGGCCCATCATGGTAACGTCCGTGCGACCAAAAATGACAATATGAAGAATAAGATCCGCGTCGGCATCATTGGTGTTGGCAATTGTGCTTCCTCCCTGGTGCAGGGGGTCGAATTTTATCGGAACGCGAGCGAAGGCGAATTCGTACCAGGATTAATGCATGTCGACCTCGGCGGTTATCATGTGCGCGATATCGAATTTTCCGCCGCCTTCGACATCGCCGCGACCAAAGTGGGCCGCGATCTGGGCGAAGCTGTCTTCGCCGAGCCTAACAACACGATCAAATTCGCCGAAGTCCCGAAGCTCGGCGTCAAAGTGCATCGCGGCATGACTCATGATGGGCTCGGAAAATATCTAAAAAAGGTGATCAAAAAATCGCCGGCCTCGACCGACGACATCATCGGAATTCTCAAGCGGACCAAAACCGATGTGGTGATTTCCTACCTGCCGGTCGGCTCCGAGATGGCGACGAAGTGGTATGTGGAACAGATTCTGGAAGCCGGCTGCGCGTTCATTAATTGCGTGCCCGTTTTCATTGCTTCGCAGCCGTATTGGCAACGCCGATTCGAAGAGCGCGGGCTCCCCATTATCGGCGACGATATCAAATCGCAGGTTGGCGCCACCATCGCGCACCGCGTCCTCACGAATCTTTTCCGCGATCGCGGGGTGCGCCTCGACCGCACCTACCAACTGAATTTCGGCGGCAACACCGATTTTCTAAACATGCTCGAGCGTGATCGATTGGAGTCGAAAAAAATCTCAAAGACGCAAGCCGTCACCAGCCAGATGGGACATGCCTTGCCGGCGAACGATGTGCACGTGGGCCCGAGCGATTACGTCCCTTGGCTGACCGATCGCAAATGGTGCTACATCCGGATGGAAGGCACCACTTTCGGCAACGTGCCGATCAACTGCGAGATGAAGATGGAAGTGTGGGATTCGCCGAACTCCGCCGGCG
>JBDUAE010000313.1:0-2927 GCA_040004805.1 Chthoniobacterales bacterium
CGATCCTCTGGATTGGGCGCAATCATCTGCGCGATGACGCGGGAAGTTTCGCGGGAGATCTCCGGGGCGACGGTACGGAGATCGGGCGGATTGCTCTTCAATTTGCGCAACTCGCTCGCGGAGGTCGTTTCGCCCTGAATGGGCGGACGGCCAGCGAGAGCGTGGAAGAGGGTGGCGCCGAGGCTGTAAATATCGCTGCGGAAATCTTCGGGCTCGTTGTTTAATCGCTCGGGCGCGACATAGTAGGGCGTGCCCCAAATTTCGTGTGCCGCTTCCGCGTGCTGGCCGGCGGTGACGGCGAGGCCGAAGTCGCCGATCTTCGCGGTCTCGACATTGGCGAAGAGAATATTCGCGGGTTTAACGTCGCGGTGAATGAGGCCTTTCGCGTGCGCGGCTTGCAAACCTTTTGCGACTTGGATTCCGGCGCGCAGCGCTTGCGCTTCGGGAACGCGGCGGAGTTGCGCCATGAGATCATCGAGGCTGCCGTGATCGACCAATTCCATCACGAGATAGATTTGGTCGTGGGCGTGGCCGGCAGAATAAACCTGGACGACGTGCGGATGATTTACGGCGGCGGTGAGACGGGCTTCCTGTTCGAGACGGGCAGCTTCGGCAGGATCGGCGCTGAGTTCCTTGCGCAGGAGTTTGAGGGCAACAAAGCGGTCGAGTCGGATATCGCGTGCTTTGTAAACGGAGCCCATACCGCCGACTCCGAGGGTTTCGACGAGGAGAAAATTATCGAAAGCACGTTGGACGCGCAGCTTTTCGCCGCACTTCGGACAGGCGACGGGCGCGAGTGGTTCCAGCCCGGAAGTGTCGACCTCGGCACCGCAGGCGGGGCAAGCTTGGGTGAGCGCGTCGTCGGGCATCGTTGCTACCGTAGCACCCGCGATTTTAGCGGGAAAGCGCAACACGCATTCAGGGTGAGGAATTTATCATGATCGAATGCGAGGTGACGCCGGAGCGCGCGGGATTGCGGCTGGATCGATTCCTGGCGTTGGAGTTGCCGGAGTTTTCACGATCGCGATTGCAGGCGTTGATCACGGACGGCTGCGTAAAATTGAACGGCGCTCAACCGCGGACGCGCGAACTGGTGAAGACGGGTGATCGAGTGGAATTGGAAGTGCCGGCGCTGGAGAAAATCGAGGCAGGGCCGGAGGCGATCGCGTTCCCGATTTTGTTTGAGGACGAGGATCTCATCGTGCTCGACAAGCCGGCGGGACTGGTGGTGCATCCGGGCGCGGGAAACCTGGATGGCACGCTGGTGAATGCGTTGTTGCACCATTGCGCAACGCTGTCGGGGATCGGCGGAAAAGAGCGGCCGGGGATCGTGCATCGGCTGGATAAGGAGACGAGCGGTTGCCTGGTGGTGGCGAAAAACGACGCGACGCATCGCGAACTTTCGCGGCAATTTGCGGCGCGGACTTTGCAAAAAATCTACCTCGCGCTGGTGGCGGGACAGTTGCAACAAACCGTCGGACGGATTGATGCGCCGATCGCACGGCATCCCGTGCATCGGCAGCGGATGAGTGTTTCGCGGACTTCGCGCGGGCGCTCGGCCATGACGGAATACCGAGTGGTGCGGGCTGGGGTGGAGATGAGCCTGGTGGAATGCGCGCTGCACAGCGGACGGACGCATCAGATCCGCGTGCATCTGCATCACTTGGGGAACCCAGTTCTTGGCGACAAGCTCTACGCGGCGAAAACGGCGAAGGATTTCCCGCGGCAAATGCTGCACGCCTGGCGGCTGGGATTCACCCATCCGCGGTCTAACGAGTGGGTGAATTTCGAGGCGCCGCTGCCGGCTGATTTCGTAGAGGCGTTGGCAAACTTGCGCTAACGGGCGGTCTCCGGATCACGGCGCGCGAGCAGGAGTGACACTGTGGCAAGAAGCGGCGGGAGAATAATTATGGCGCGGAGCCAGAGCTCGGAATGCCACGGCAACGCGAAGAGGCGCTCATTCCAAAACAAAAAGTAGGCGAAGAGGGTAACGGAAAGAATTTGCCACGGCTGCGCACGGCGCCAGGCGGCAAAGGGCAATATCCAGGTGAGATACCAAGGATGCAGGACGGGCGAAAGAATGAGCGCCGTCCCTAGGGCCCAGAGCATCCCGCGTTTCCAATTCCGCAGAAAGAGCAAGGAGACGACGATGACGGCGACGACGATGACGACGTTGTAGTGGTAATTTTTTTGGCGCGGATTTGGCCAGACGGTCTCCTCGATGATCCACCAAAAGAGATCATTCAACCGGGTCACGTAGGCGAAACTGCGGAGCGAATCCCAGATGGGAACGTGGGGCCATCCGTAGAGCAAGCAGAGGGCACCGGGAATGACGAGGGCGACGGCGAGCGCAAACGCGCGAGAGCGAAGGGCGACAGCGCAGAGCGGGAGGAGAAGGAGCGGAATGAGTTTGATGGAAATGGCGACGCCGAAAAGCGCGGACGCAGCGAGCGCTAGGAGCCATTTTTTTCGTGGATCGGTGGTCGAATCGAAACGGGTGAGCAGAAGGACGCCAGCGACCATCGGCAGAACCATGAGACTGTCGAAATGAGCGGAGCCGGCAAAGCTGTAAACGACGAGCGGATTCCAAGCGTACCAAGCGGCGGTCGAGTAGCGAGAAGCTGCCGGGAGCAGAAGAAGGAGGACTCCGGCGGTCGCGAGATCGGCTACGGCGAAGAGGAGTTTATAGAGAAGCGGATCTGCGGAAATGCGGCTCAACCCGGCGAAGATCAGTTCCGTTCCCGGAGGATAGATTGCCTGTGAGTTGCGATGATTGATTTTGTACCAATTCGGAAAATCGGCGCGCAGACCGGCCAGGGTAGGATCATCAGGCGCCTGGACGTAGGGGTTGAAACCGGCGTGCTGAATTTTCCCTTCCCATTGGTAGCGCCAAAAATCGTCCCCCGGCTCGATCGGAAGGGCGACCA
>JBDUAE010000048.1:0-9803 GCA_040004805.1 Chthoniobacterales bacterium
AAGTTACGGAATTAATTTTTGCCACTGCCCGCGGCTCGATGATGCGTGATGTGCTTGATCACACCCACATCCCGACGGAGGAACGTCGGGAACGGCAGCTCGCCGTCGTCCGCCAGCTTTGGAATCTGCTTTTCAATCATGCAAACGAACCTGCTCTCGCCTAAAACCTCTGCTACCTCCGCGCCGGTTGCGCCACGTCCCGCCAAGGGCAGCCGCGGCGCCGTCTTCAAAGTGGTGCTCGGTCTGATCGCGGC
The DNA here is from genome assembly GCA_040004805.1 of Chthoniobacterales bacterium. Lineage (GTDB taxonomy): Bacteria > Verrucomicrobiota > Verrucomicrobiia > Chthoniobacterales > UBA10450 > JACCTI01. Next base: position 255 of record JBDUAE010000048.1, read on the forward strand.
TTTCCTAGTCATCGCAGGGATAAAGGGATTTCAGTTTGCCACCATGATTAAGGCCGGCAAGGCCATGGTTCCGCCGCCGACGACGGTGACGAGCGCGCAAGTCCAGAAGGGGAATTGGGTTCCGATGTTAACCGCAGTCGGTTCGATTTCGCCGGTGCAGGGCGCCACGATCAGCGCGGAGTTGGCCGGTCGGGTCAACAAAGTCGGATTTGAATCCGGCACGCCGGTAAAAAAAGGTGACTTGCTGATTGAGATCGACGCTTCAGCCGAGGAGGCGCAACTGCGCTCCGCGCAAGCGGATGCCGAGTTGGCGAAGGCGAATTTCGAACGCGCGCGCGATTTGGCGCAGCGTAAAGTAATTTCGAAGTCCGAGATGGACTCCGCTTCCGCGGCCTTCCAGCAAAAGAATGCGGCGGTGCAGAACACGCAGGCGGCGATAGACAAGAAAATCATCCGCGCGCCTTTCGACGGTATTGCCGGCATCCGCGAGGTAAACATCGGCCAAATGGTGCCAGTGGGCCAAAACCTGGTCACCTTGCAAGGGCTGGACCGGGTTTATGCCGATTTTTCGCTACCTCAGCAGCAACTGAGTGACCTGAAAGTCGGCCTGCCGGTGAAGGTAACGACGGACGCGATCAAAGACCGAGAATTCGAAGGAAAGTTGACGGCTATCAACCCGGCGATCGATACCGCGACCCGCAGTGTCATGCTCCAGGCGACCCTCGATAATTCCGACCACGCGCTCCGCGCCGGCATGTTTGCGCATGTCAGCGTGATCCTGCCCGAAACCAACCCGACTCTTTTCATTCCGGCGACGGCTGTGCTCTATGCGCCGTTCGGCAATTCCGTGTATTTGATCGAGAAAAAGCGTGATGATAAGTCCGGTCAGGACAGTTTGGTTTTACGTCAGCAATTCATTCGCACTGGGGAAACGCGCGGCGATTTCGTGGCGGTCACCGATGGGTTAAAGGAGGGCGAAACCATCACCAGCAGCGGAGTTTTTAAGCTGCGTAACGGTGCCAATGTCGTAGTCGATAACAAGCTGGCTCCGGACGCCAAACTCGCGCCTACGCCGCCGAATAGCTGAGCTGTGAAAAATTTTACCGATCTTTTCATTCGACGGCCCGTCCTCGCACTGGTCGTTAGTTTTGTCATCGTTATCGCGGGCGTGCAGGCGATTTCGTCGCTGAATGTGCGCCAATATCCGCGGAGCGACATTGCTTCGGTCACGGTCACGACCGCATATATCGGAGCCAGCGCGGAGTTGGTGCGCGGGTTTATCACCACGCCGCTGGAGCGCGCAATCGCGGCCGCGGATGGGATCGATTATTTACAATCCCAGAGTTCTCAGGGTGTCTCGATCATCACCGCGCGCCTCCGGCTGAACTACGACTCGAACAAGGCGCTTTCGGAGATCAGCTCGAAGGTCAACCAGGTCCGCGGCGACCTCCCGCCCGAGGCGGAAATTCCCGTGATCAATATCGTCTCGGCGGATTCTCAGTTTGCCTCCGCTTATCTCAGTTTTACGTCGAATATTCTGCAAGCGAACGAGATCACCGACTATCTCAACCGCATCATCCAGCCGCGTTTAACGGCGATCCCCGGCGTGCAGCGCGCGGATATTCTCGGTGGCCGCACTTTCGCCATGCGGATTTGGCTGAAACCAGATCGCATGGCCGCGCTCAACGTCAGTCCGTCGCAGGTGCGCAAGGCGCTTGGGAATAATAATTACCTCGCCGCGCTCGGCAGCACCAAGGGCGCGCTGGTGCAGGTGGATCTGACCGCCAACACCGATTTGCACACGGTCGAAGATTTCAAAAATCTGGTCGTGCGCGAGCAAAACGGCGTCCTCGTTCGCTTGGACGACATCGCCGATATCGTGCTCGGCGCGGAAGATTATAACAGCGAGGTGCGGTTTTCCGGAACCCGCGCGGTTTTCATGGGCATCTTCGTTTTGCCTAACGCCAACGCGATCGATGTAGTCAAACGCGTCCGCACCGAGATGGAGCAAATTCAAAAAGAATTGCCCACCGGGATGCAAGGTCGGATCGCCTACGACGGCACCGCCTACATCAATACCGCGATCAAAGATGTCTTTCATACTTTGCTCGAGACGCTGCTCATCGTCATCGTCGTCATCTTTCTTTTCCTGGGTTCGGTTCGCTCCGTTATCATTCCGGTGGTGGCGATCCCGATCTCGCTCATCGGCGCGGTTTTCCTCATGCAGGTCTTCGGTTTTTCCGTGAATCTGCTCACCTTGCTGGCCGTCGTGCTTTCCGTCGGGTTGGTCGTGGATGACGCGATCGTGGTGGTGGAAAACGTCGAACGGCATTTGCGTGATGGGCTGACCCCGATGAATGCCGCGCTCCTCGGCGCGCGTGAATTAATCGGGCCGATCATTGCGATGACGATCACCCTCGCCGCGGTCTATATTCCGATCGGTATCCAGGGTGGATTAACCGGCACGCTCTTCCGCGAATTTGCCTTTACCCTCGCGGGCGCAGTGACGATTTCCGGGGTGGTCGCGCTCACTCTCTCACCCGTGATGGCCGCGAAATTTTTGCGGGCGGGCGATTCCGAACGCGGCTTTGCTGGCAAGGTGAATCGTACCTTTGATCGCGTGCGCGACTGGTACGGGCGTCGGCTCGACGCCACTTTGCGGGTGCGGCCCGCGGTTTACACCGCTTGGATCGGCCTGATGATCATCGCGGGGATCATGTTTTTCCTCCTGCCGAAGTTCGCGGCCAAAGAACTCGCGCCCACGGAAGACCAGGGCATTATTTTCGGAATTATGACCGCCGCGGCCGATGCGACGATCGAGCAAACTACGGGATTTGCCGACGCGGCTGGCAAGATTTTCCAGGGCTTTCCGCAAACTGATTTCACTTTTCAGATTACCTCTCCCGGCGGTGGCTTCGGCGGAATGGTGCTAAAGCCTTGGGATCAGCGGAAGGAAACAGCTTTCGATTTGCTCCCGCAAGTTCAGGCAAAGCTCGGGACCATCCCGGGCATCCAGATGTTCCCGGTGATGCCGCCCGCGCTTCCTGGTGGTGGCACATTCCCGGTCGAGATGGTCCTCCTCTCGACCGAAGAGCCCGCGCGCATGTTGGAATTCGCGAACGAATTACAGAAAAAAGCGATGGCTAGCGGCGCCTTCTTTTTTCCGCCGATCATCGACACCAAGATCGACCAACCGCAGGCGGAAGTGATCATCGATCACGACAAAGTCGGCGCGCTCGGACTGAATCTAACGCAAATCGGCGCCGACTTGTCGGCTATGTTTGGCGGCAATTACGTCAACCGTTTCAACATTTCCGGCCGCAGCTACAAGGTGATCCCGCAAATCGAGCGGAGCCGCCGACTCAACCCCGAGCAGCTCAAGAGTGTTTACGTGACCGGGCCTAACGATAAGTTGGTTTCCTTGAGCACGGTGGCGCATGTCGTGGAAAAGACGGTCCCGCGCTCGCTCAATCGCCTGCAACAGCTGAACGCGGTCACGATCAGCGGCGCGTCCTTTCTCCCGCTCGATCAAGCGCTCAAACTTCTCGAAGGCGAAGCGGCCAAGATTCTTCCGAAAGGATATTCGATCGATTATACCGGCGAATCGCGGCAGTTGCGTGTGGAAGGCGATAAATTCCTTCCCGCTTTCGGGCTCGCCGTCGTTCTCATCTTTCTCGTCCTGGCGGCGCAGTTTAATAGCTTCCGCGATCCCTTTATCATTCTTCTCGGGTCGGTTCCGCTCGCTCTTTTCGGCGCGATGATTTTCATGTTCGAAAAATCGCCCAACCCGAATCTGAAATTTTTTACCAACGCCTGGACGACCAGCTTCAATATTTATTCGCAGGTCGGTCTGGTCACGCTCGTCGGTTTAATTTCCAAGAACGCCATCCTCATCGTCGAATTCGCGAATCATTTACAACAGGAAGGCCGCAGCAAAATCCAGGCGGTCGCAGAAGCGGCCCGAATCCGTTTGCGTCCTGTCTTGATGACCACGATCGCGACCGTCGCTGGTCACATGCCGCTGGTCTTCGTCACTGGCGCGGGTGCGCGCGCGCGTAATTCCATCGGTCTGGTTCTCGTAGGCGGGATGACGATTGGGACCATCTTCACCTTGTTCATCGTGCCATCGCTCTACGTCCTGATTGCCAAGACTCACAACGAAGGTCGCGAAGACCTGGACGCCGATCCCGAGATTACTGAGGAGACCACGCTCGAGCACGAGCCAACGCCAGACTACGCCGAGCCCGCGCTCGCCCGCAAACGCACCGACGACGAGAACGGCTCTGCCTGGCAGCCAGCGTAGCTTAGCGGAGAGAACGGGCGCTGCGTGAACGAAGCGCGGTGCGACGCTCGTCGCCCTGAGAGGCGCTTTGGCATGGGCGCGAGCGCGTGTCGCGACGGTGGCCTTCGAACAACTCAGCCGCTATGCCGTTGTCATCCCGAGCCGCGTAGACGGCGAGGGGTCGCACAAGCGGTGACGCGTTTCCGTGCCAGGGTGAGATTTCTGCGTCGGAGAGATCCTTCGCCGCGCTGCGCCGGCTCAGGATGACACGCGCGACGGATGCCGCGGTTTGAGCCTGCGTCAGCTGGCCCTCGCGTCACTTATTTCGAAGGAACTTCGCGCCCATCCGATTTCTCGCCTGGCGCGGAGGTTTCCACTTCCGTCTTCTTGATCGCGACCGCGTGGTCGCTTGGCCTGATTCCCTTGCCGTAGCGATTCGCGTAAACCTGCGTGAACTCCGCGCCGAAAAGCAGAATCTGCGAAGAGTAATAAATCCAAAGCAGGAGCGTGATCAGCGAGCTGGCTGCGCCGTAAGCCGATCCAGCCGCGCCGCTGCCGAGATACAAGCCGAGCGCCCATTTCCCGAAGAGAAAGAGGAGCGCAGTCATGGCCGCGCCCACCACCACATCGCGCCAGCGCACCTCCACATCGGGCAGGTATTTGAACATGGCCGCGAAGAGGAAAACGATGATCGAAAGATCGAAGAAGATGTAAACCGCGACTGCGACTACCACACCACCGGGTAGCGCTTGTTGTATATAATGACTAAATCCTTTTAAAATCGCTTCGATCGCGAGCGTAACCAAAAGCAGAAAACAAATCCCGGCCACCATCGCGAAAGAGAGGAAGCGGGTCCGGAGGAAATCCTTCATTGCCGCGCCCGGCTTCGCTTTCACTCCCCAAATCGTGTTGAGGGCGTCCTGCAATTGCCCGAAAACTCCGCTCGCGCCGAAGAGCGCCAGCGCTACGCCGATAATCGTCGCCAAGACACTGGCCGACGGTTTAGCGGCCGTTCTCGCGATGTCCTGCACTACCTTGATCCCGCTCGGATCCAGAAAATAGCTCATCTGCTCCGTGATCCGGTCCCATGCGCCCGCAGGATCGTTCCGGAAAATGATGCCGATGATCGCAAGCAGCACAAGAATGAGCGGCGCGAGGGAAAAGACCGTGTAATAAGCCAGCGCCGCTCCGAGCTGTGGCGCCTTATCCTCAATCCACTCGCTGAAGGTGCTCCTGAAAAGTCCGAGGAGGGAGCGCGGCGTGAGCGTGCTGAGAAACGATTGTTCAGGATTGGACATGACGATTTCACAAAGAATCGCGCCGCAAGACGGCAGAGGCCTTCTGCAATATTCGTTTCGCCTTCATTGCGGGCGTTTCGGCGGGCGCGTTTCTGAAGGCTGCGTCGCGCTCCAGTTTGCCAGATAAGTTGGAAGATCGAGACCCGGGCAGTCACTCTTCGGTCGCTGCGAGGGATGAAAAATCCTCATCGTGACTGTAGGCGAGAGCGCTTCTTTCATGCGCCGCGCTTGAAATAGTGGATGCTCTCTGCCGCCGCATGAAAAGCTCAAACAAATGCAGCGTCCTCCGCGTGTTGTTTCTTACGAGTTGCGCGACGCTCGCTGCGGGGCGGACGCTTCGCGCTCAGGAGGCGTTAACAGATCGGGTGCGGGTGGAGGCCGACCGTTTGCCGGCCGCGGATTCGACGGCGCCGTTCACGATCCACGTCCTCGAGGCCGATGAGCTGCGGCGCGCCCCTCAGCTTCGTCTCGATGATGTGCTCCGCGCGCAGGTTCCCGGCTTCAGCCTCTTCCGACGAAACAGCAGTCGCACCGCGAACCCCACCACGCAGGGCGTGACCTTGCGCAATTTCGGGCCGAGCGGCGCGGGGCGCACTCTCGTCCTGCTCGATGGCATTCCGCTGAACGACCCCTTCGCCGGCTATGTGCTGTGGAATCAGGTGCCGCTTGCCTCCATCGCATCCGTCGTGGTGAATCCCGGAGGCGGCGCGGGCTTGTTCGGAAATTCCGCCATCGCCGGGACCATTTTCCTGGTCTCCGCGCCGTTACAGACGACATCGCTCGCGCTCGAAGGTTCCGCCGGCAACCGCGATTCCTACGAAGCGTCGATCGATGCGACCTGGAGCGAAGCCCCGTTTGCGATCTCACTTTTCGCGGAAGGATTTTCCACCGGCGGTTACCCGGTCGTCGCGCGCGATCGCCGCGGTTCCGTCGATAGCAATGCCAGCGCCGATTCGAGCGTGTTAAATTTGCAAGCAGCCTGGCAAATTTCTTCCGATACGTCGCTCCGCGTGAGCGGCCGCAGATTTGATGAAGACCGCGGCAATGGAACGAGCTACACGCGGAATGCCACCGCCGGGAACGATCTGAGCGCGGTCTTCACGCAACGTTTTTCGCAGGAAGCAGAGCTCCAGCTTGGCGCCTACGCCCAGCAACGGAATTTTCGCGCGACCTTCAGTTCGATCAACGCCGCCCGGACGATCGAGACGCCCGCGCTGGATCAATTTCGCGTTCCCGCGGATGCGCTGGGTGGCAGCGCGGTGTGGAGCATGCTCGCCGGAGATCACCATTTTGTAGTTGGGAGCGATGCGCGTTTCGTAGAAGGCGAAACGAACGAGAATTTCCTCTGGAATGGAACCACGTTTCGACGACTTCGGGTCGCCGGCGGTTCGCAGATTTTCTCCGGCGTTTTCGCGGAAGACACCTGGTCGGCTAATTCCGTCACCACCATCGTCGGCGGAGTGCGTTTCGATCACTGGGAGCTTTTCCATGGCTCGCGCAAAGAAACCGACCGCGCCACCGGCCACGTCCTTACCGACGCACAATTCCCCGACCGCGATGGTAATGAAATCAACGGCCGGCTTGGCCTGCGGTTCCAGACTACGAAGACGTTTGCGCTCCGCGGCGCTGGCTATAGCGGTTTTCGACTCCCCACTTTGAACGAACTTTATCGCCCGTTTCGCGTCGGGAACGATGTCACGGAGGCGAACGCCGCGCTCCAGCCCGAGCACTTGTTAGGCGGAGAAGTCGGATTCGAATGGCAGGCTGCGTCGACGTTTCGTTTCACCGGCACCGGTTTCGTCAATCGCCTCGAAGACGCAGTCAGCAACGTCACGATTGGCTACGGCCCCGGCACTTTTAATCCCGGCGGTTTCATTCCCGCGGGCGGCGTCCTGCGCCAGCGCCAGAACGTGGATTTGGTGGTCGCTCCCGGAGCTGAAGCCACGGCGGACTGGCAACTTCTGCCCACGCTTCATCTGCGCGGCGGCTATATTTTCACCCGACCCACGATCGAGCGCGCGACCGATCCGGGCTTGCGCGGAAAACTCCTCGCCCAAACTCCGGAACACGTTTTCACCGGTGGCGTGGAATGGAATCCGGCACCGAACTGGTTCCTTAGCGCCCAAGTGCGGATGAGTACGAGCCAGTTTGAAGACGATCAAAATTCCCGAGTGCTCGCTTCCTTCACCACCTTCGATGCCGCGGTGCGCTACGATTTTTCGACGCATGCTTCCGCGACTATTCGGGTCGAGAATCTCTTTAACACCGAGATCGAGAGCGGGCGTTCGGCGAACGGCGTGGTCTCGCTCGGCGCGCCCCGGCTGGTCTCACTGCAAATGCGCTGGGCGCTTTAGGCGGCTCAGAATTTCTTTCCCACCGCCAACCCCCACGGTCCATCACCTACCTTGATCCGTGTGATCTCTTTCCGTGTCTTGAGATCAATCACCGAGACATCATTCGACGCTCCATTTGCGGTGTAGAGGCGGGAGCCATCCGGACTGAGCGCGATTCCCCAGGCGCGTTTTCCCACCGCGATCATCGCCCGTACCTCATTCTTTGCAGTATCGATCACTGCCACTTGATTCCCGCGCCCCGTCGTCACATATAATTCCTGACCATCGCGCGAGGTTACAGTCCCCATCGGGAGCGAGCCTTCCGCCAGTTGAATGTTATACACGACCTTGCCGGCCGCGGTGTCGATCACCGCAATCTGTCCCGCATTTTCGCAGGCGACGTAGGCGCGCGCGCCATCCGGGGTAAACGCGATCGAGCGCGGACGCGCGCCCACTGCGATCTTGGTGCGGACGCTTTGTTCGTTAGGCGCGAAGACAAAAACTTCGCCCTTTTCCTCGCAGGTCACGTAGACGTCGCCGTTTGCCGGATTTACGCCCATGCCTTCCGGCTCTTCCGAAACTTTCACTTTGCCGCGCGCTTGGCCGGAGGTCAGGTCCACGATGGACGCGCTGGCATCATCCTCATTGGCGATGAAGGCAAACTTCCCGTCTTTGCTCAGAGCAAATTGCTCAGGATCAGATCCCACACGCCAGCGTTCCACCACCTTTTGCGTCCGGGCATCAATCTTCGCCAGCGCGTCGGCTGTTTTGTCCGCGGGTGCGCGCTCGGTCTCAACGCCGGGAGCCATCCGCGGCGAACCGCTTAAAACTAAATAAACCGCCGTCCCGTCCGGCGCGACGTGAATCCCACGGGGCCGTTTCCCGACCGGGATGATCGCCAGCACTTCGTTCGTCGTGCCATCGAAAATCGAGACGTCGTTAGAGCGTTCGTTTGTCACGTAAACGACAAACGCGTCCGCGTCCGCCGCGCGAGCCGAGGCGAATTGAGCCTCGCCCAGCGCCAGCAAGATCACCGCGCATCGCCGGAAAATATGCACGCGTGCAGGCTACGGCAACATCGCCCCGACGTTCCCCTTCACCGTGGCGACATCGGATGCGTTGATCGCTCCGTTAGCCGTCACGTCTGAGCGGAAGTTGGCTGCAGTGACGTCTTGGCTAACGAACGACTTGGTCGCGGCGACATCGCTCGAGGAAACCGATTTGTCGCCCGTCACGTCTCCGAGTAAACAACCAATTGGAATCACGATGTTGCCATAGCCGGTGCCGTCGGTGACGCCGAAGAGCGTGACGTTTGTCGTCTGCGCGTTCGGCAAATTAGTCAGCGGCACGACCACGCTGTTGCCGCTGATCGTCACGTTCCCGCCGTTGCTCGTTCCGCCGCTGCCGACATCGCCCGCGCTCACCTGCGCTTGCGTGTCGCCTGTCACCGTCACGGGCGAGCTAAATGTGACGACTAAGGTGTGGTCGTTCGTCGCGCCACCGCTCCGGCATTCGACTCCGGGCGTTCCGGTCAACGGCAACGGAATATCGAAATCACCGGCCGCACCGTGGGTCTTGCGAGAGACCACGCTGACGGCGGTGGGCGCCACGTTCGACATCTTGAACGCGTAAACTT
>JBDUAE010000314.1:0-2920 GCA_040004805.1 Chthoniobacterales bacterium
AACAAGACTACATTAAACAGACCGATCCCGAATTCTCGGCTCAGCTCACCACGTTTAAGAACACCATCCCCGACTACGCCGTCGTGACCGGCGTCACCGGCGCGCAGACGACCAGCCAAGCGGCCGACGCCGATTACTTCGCCGATTGCCTGGAATGGCAATCGATGACAAAAAACAGCGCCCAGCAGGCCACCAGTTGGAAAGACCTCATCCGGAACGGCGGCACCCCACCCGCCAGCGGCGCGCCCGTCGCGCTCAAGCTCCCGCCCGGCACCCCAGTCGCGCCCGGGATCGAGCCCCGCTTCCGCGCGCTCTGTCAGCAGATCAAAGCCAGCCCCGAGGTGAACGAGTCCATCCTCGAAGCCCTCGGCATCATCGGCCCCGAGCAGACGGGCCCCGATTACGCCACCCTCAAACCCGCCATCACCGCCACCATCAACGGCACCGCGGTCGACGTCGGCTGGAATTGGGGCGGCTACCGCCAATTCCTGAGCATGTGCGAGCTCCAGATAGACCGCGACGACGGAGCCGGCTGGGTCCTGCTAGCCATGGACACCACCCCCGGCAACACCGACACCCACCCCTTCCCGGCCAAGCCCGCGAAATGGCAATACCGCGCCATCTACCACGCCGGCGACAGCCGCGTCGGGGAATGGAGCAATCCGGTCAGCGTGACGGTCGGCGGGTAGTTGATGACAAAAGCATCTGATTAAGAGTCAGTCGTTCAATCCGAGCGGCCGGATGTGAGAGCATCCGGCCGTTTCGTTTCCCGATCGTCGCAGGTGACGGAAATTGTCCTATTTTTCAGGAGACTTCGTACAGCGCTTCAAATTGGGGTTCCTCTTCTGAAGTCTATCTGAGATGATCAGTCAGGATCGGCGCGCAATTAGCCGCCATTGAAACCTCGAAAAGCATGCCTAGTCGGCTCAAAGCGCGTCGCGCGGAACGGTGTGTCGGTGGCGAGACAACACCGCGTCTTTTGCGCAGGTATACGGACCTGCCTGCGCTGATTTACTTGCTGAATGAACGCCGCATGACCCTGTTAGACCCTGAAACTTGGGATGATAAGAACGATGCTCATTTTCTCGCCGTGTATAAGCAGAAGAAGAAGCTTATTACGGTGCTGGCAGCGTGCTTCACGAAGGCTCCCGAGACGTATCACCACTGGCGCGTTTTCGCGAACGGCTCCAGCGGCGTCTGCCTCACTTTCAAAGGCCCCGAACTGCTCCGTGCTCTATTCGAAATCCCCGGCGTTCGAGCCGAACACGTAACTTACCTAACGCTGAAGGATATCCGGCAGAAATCACTGCACGCCTCGGAATTGCCCTTTTTGAAACGTATCGCCTTCGAGCACGAGGAGGAATTTCGGGTCATTTACGAATCAAGCCTCGGGAAATTTCCGAAGCTCGACATTTATATCCTTTGACTTGCATTGAGCGGATTACTTTGAGCCCTTGGATGCACAAGGACATAGCCAAGCATGTTACGACAACGATCCGGTCTATCGATCAATTCGCAGGCTTGAAAATCGCTCGGTCAACTCTTGTTGGAAACCAGGAATGGAAAGAAAAAGGCGATTCTGCGATATGACGCTACCAGCCAACACACTTCGCCGCGATAACGCCGGAAATTCTGTCGCCGGGATTTTCGTGACCTAGCGGTTGACGATGCAACGTGTGAGGCCGGAAGAGGGGTGGACAGGCAGTCGGCGGGATTTTTGCCGAGCGCTGTGGGCAAAAAAAGACCGGGGGTTCATCACCATTTGGGTTTACCCAACTGGGAGAGGAATAGCCCCCGGACAGTGAATCACTGTTGAGCGAAAATCGGACCAATGCAAGAGGGCACCAGGAAAATTGTCGGGCTCCTCTCGCACGATCGATTTGAGGCGTGCAGGTATCGCGGGGAAGACGACGAATCTGCGCTGAATAGGGCCGTCTGGAATACGGCCCTTTCGGAAGCGCTCTACACACCTCTACAGGGCTTGGAAGTGGCCGTGCGGAATTCTGTTCATCGCACGATATCCGAGCTATACGGCGGCCCGGACTGGATTCTGACGCCCGGCTCCTATCTGCGGCCTTCGGAGCAGCAGATGATGAGGGATGCGATCGATTTCCTTCGCGTCCGCGGAAAGCCGCTGACCGCCGGATATATGATTTCGGAATTGAAGTTTGGTTTTTGGACCAGCCTCTTTGATGCTCATTACGACAAACTCTGGCATCAGATCATCAGAGCGGCTTTCCCGGCGATGCCGAAGGTCATCCGAACGCGCGGAGAATTGTCGCGCCGGATTAACCCTATCCGTCACCTGCGAAACGCGGTGTCACACCATCATTTGATTTGGCATTGGCGAGATCTGAAAAAGCAACACGAGGAAATTTACTTTCTGCTCCGATGGATAGAGCCGGAGTTTGCCGAATTCATCAAAGAGCAGGATCGCTTTCCGGCGGTGCTGGCGAAAGGGCCGTAGTTCAGGCTCAATCTAAGCCCAAACCGTTTCGAGCCAACCTGAACGAGTCGCGCGTGCATACCCTACGATCCGGGTGACCGCCATTCTTCGCGCTGCTGCCGCACGGTATTCACGCTATTTTTTACGGTGCCGTCCGCGCCTTTGGGAAATTTGATCTGCGATGCCGGCAGATCCTCCGGCAGCGGAAGGTCTTCAGGAGGCGAGCGTTCGCATTTGCAGCGTGTTTCCTTCGGCCTTTCCCTCACCTCCCGATGGCCGTATATCCCCTGGCCAGAAACTCACCAGAAACCCGGCTAACCGTTCTTCCCATGACCCACAAAATCCATCACCTCGCTGTCGGGATCCTTGCCCTGATTCATTTCTTTATCGGACTGGGATGGTATGCGCTCTTCGGCGATGCGTGGCTGAATTACAACGCCCGCACCATGACCGATATCGAACAACCGCATGCGG
>JBDUAE010000315.1:0-2919 GCA_040004805.1 Chthoniobacterales bacterium
TCCTCCGAAACAGATGGTGAACCGAAATCCGACACCCGCGCTCCCCTCGCCCTCGCCATTATCGGCCGTCCGAATGCCGGCAAATCTTCGCTCATCAATTCCATTTTGCGCGATCAACGCACAATCGTGAGCGACATCCCCGGGACGACGCGCGACGCCGTCGATATCGCCTACGAACGGGAAGGCGTGAAATACCTTCTCATCGATACCGCCGGCATGCGCGCGCGCAGCAAACATTCCACCTCGGTCGAAGTTTTCAGCGTCATGCGAGCCGAACGCACGATTCGGCGCGCCGATTTATGCGTCCTCGTCATCGACGTTACCAGCGGCGTCACTTCGCAAGACAAACGCATCGCCGGTCTGATCCAGGAATCGCGTAAGCCGTCGCTGGTAGTCTTAAACAAGTGGGATTTGGTCAAACCCGCACGCGGAGCAAAGGCCACGATGCAGGAGTTGGTGACAACGGCGCGCGAGCAACTTTTCTTCCTCGACTACGCGCCGGTCTTGATCGCTTCCGCCGTCACCGGCGAGAATGTGACCCAACTCTTCGACCTGATCGCCGAGGTGCAGCGCGCGTCCGATCGACGGATCAGTACCGGCGTGCTCAATCGCCTGATGCGCGCAGCCTTCGACTCAAATCCGCCGCCGACCATTGGAACGCGGCGCCTGAAATTATTCTACGCCGCTCAATCCAAAGGCGACGGCGAAAGCGCGCTCGATCCGCCAAAGTTCGTCCTTTTCGTAAATCAACCAAAACTGCTCAGCGACGGCTACGGTCGCTACATCGAAGGGCGCATCCGGCAGGCAGAGCCCTATCCCGGTCTTCCGATCCTCCTCAGCATGCGCGCACGCAGCGAGACGTCCGAACGCGCTGCCGCGCGACGGTGATTCGTCAACCGAATGTCTCCCGGCGGGACCCTCGGGCCCGAAATTATCGTACCCATTTTCTCCGGCCATGATTCCGGGATGTCTTCAGTCATAAACTGCACGCGCCCGAGCGGTTGCTTCCCTCGCGATTCACAGGGATAGAACCTCCGACACCACGGAAGCGGGGCGAAATATTGTCAAGTTTCGAACGCCTTTGCCCGACATTTGTCTCACACAGTTCCTATGAAATCGACGCAGGAGATTACTCACGAAGTGCAGCAACTCGGGCAATGGATTCCCGCCTTGCGCGAACAGGTCGGCCACGTCGTCATCGGACAGAAATATCTGATCGACCGCCTCTTGCTTGGCCTGCTCGCCAACGGCCACATCCTGCTCGAAGGCGTCCCGGGTTTGGCGAAAACGTTAACCGTCAAAACGATGGCGTCCGCGATCCAGACCGGTTTCCAGCGGTTGCAATTTACGCCTGATCTTCTGCCTGCCGATTTAATCGGCACGCTGATTTATAATCCGCGCAGTGGGGAGTTTACGACCAAGCTCGGCCCGCTTTTCTCCAACTTGATCCTGGCGGATGAAATCAATCGTGCTCCGGCAAAAGTGCAGAGCGCGCTCCTCGAAGCCATGCAGGAACGCCAGGTCACGATCGGCGACAAGACCTATCCGCTCTCCGATCCGTTTCTCGTTCTCGCTACGCAGAATCCACTCGAGCAGGAGGGCACCTACCAGCTGCCGGAAGCCCAGCTCGATCGCTTCATGTTGAAGCTAAATGTCGGCTATCCGTTGAAGACCGAAGAGCGCCAAATTCTCGATCTCATGGCCACGTCCGCGCCGAATCTCGCCGTCAGTCCGGTCGTCGATCCTAAACAAATCATCGCCGCGCGCGATGTAGTGAATCACATTTACATCGATGATCGCGTGAAGGATTACATCGTCGACGTCGTTTGGGCCACCCGTGAACCGGCCTCCTACAATCTCCAACTCGATGGCCTGATTCGCTACGGCGCCTCCCCCCGCGCCACGATTTATCTCGCGCTCGCGGCGCGTGCGCACGCATTTCTCAATGGTCGCGGCTACGTCACTCCGCAGGATGTAAAGAGCATCGGCCACGATGTTCTGCGGCACCGCGTCATCGTCAGTTATGAAGCCGAGGCTGAGACCATCTCCAGCGAAACCATCATCGACCGAATCTTCGCGGGACTGCCGGTGCCGTGATGGAAACTGCTGAAATCCTCCAGAAAATCCGCGCGCTCGAGATCAAGACTAGAGGTCTCGTGCAGACCGTTTTCGCGGGCGATTATCACAGCGTCTTCAAAGGCCGCGGGATGAATTTCGACGAGGTCCGCGAGTATCAACCGGGCGACGAAATTCGCGCGATCGATTGGAATGTGACCGCGCGCCTCGGCACGGCTTTCGTCAAAAAATACACCGAGGAACGCGAGCTGACCGTCCTTTTGGTCGTGGACGTGAGCGCTTCGGGGAATTTTGGCAGCAACACCCAATCGAAGCGCGAGTTGGCCGCGGAAGTCGCCTGCCTCCTCGCGTTTAGCGCCATTCGGAACAACGATAAAGTGGGCTTGCTTCTTTTTACCGACACGGTTGAGCTTTACATTCCTGCGAAGAAAGGACGCTCCCACGCATTGCGTCTGATTCGCGAGATCCTTTTTTTCGAGCCACAAAGCCGCGGGACGGATCCGGCTTTGGCCCTGCGTTATTTGAACAAAGTCGTCACCCGTCGCGCGGTTATTTTCTTCGTCTCAGATTTTCAAGCCGGAGATTTCTCGCGGGAATTGGCGGTAAGCGGAAGGCGGCATGATTTTATCGCGATTCACGTCCAGGACGAACGCGAGCAAACGCTGCCGAACGTCGGCATTATCACGCTAGAAGACGCCGAGACCGGTGAGCAAATCGAGATCAACACCGGCGACCGGAGGATGCGCGCGCACTTCGCCGAGCTCGCCGCCGCGAAGGGCGCTGAATTAAAACGCACGCTCCAGCGCAATCGCATCGACACCATCTCTCTCCAGACCGGCCGCG
>JBDUAE010000049.1:0-9781 GCA_040004805.1 Chthoniobacterales bacterium
GCGCAACGCCTGGCGGTTTCTTCAGAAAAGAAGAGCGAGATCGAAGCGAGCGCGCTCGCGGCGGAGCGGGCAGCGTTCATGGCGCGAATGCATTTGGAAGAAAGCGCGGTTGCGGATTGGCTCGCGCACAGGAACCAGAATGACTTCTGGCTAACGGAAATGATCGAACTGGAAGCGGCGTGTGCGCGGGAGCGGGAACGGGTTGTGACCCCAGAAGCGTGCAAACGCGAATTCACGGCCTTGCGTTTCCAATTGACGATCTTCGAGGTGGAAGTAATCGAGTTCGACACTTTGGATGCAGCCCGCGAAGCGCTTCTCTGTGTGCGAGAGGACGGAATGGAGATGGAGGAAGTGGCAGCGGAGGGACATTATTCATTTCGGCAGGAGCGGTTGCTCCTGGAAGACATTGCCCCGGAATTGCAGCAACTTTTCGTCAGCATTATCCCGGGCAAGGTGCTAGAGCCGATCGAGCAATCAGGCGAGTATCGTCTCTGCCGAGTGCTGGCCAAGAACGAGCCGGATCCCGAGGATGCAGGGGTGCGGCGCCGAGTGGAGCAACGGGTGCTGGATCGGCATTTTGCGGAACTGGTGAACCAACGCGTGCATTGGAACCTTCTTTTCAGCTAGACGATGCGCGCGAACGACGAAGATCTCCTGCGCCGTTCGTCTCTGTTCCGGCTTTTACCGGATGACGATTTCGAAAAACTGCGTCCGCTGCTTCAGGAGGAGCACTACGAATTTGGCGACGTCATCGTCCGGCAAGGTGACGAAGCGGAAGCGTTTTATATCCTGATCTCCGGCCGGGCGCGCGCCTTAAAAATCCAAAGCAACGGTGATGAAGTAGCGTTGGGCGCGCTGCGACCGGGCGATAGTTTCGGGGAAGCGTCGCTGGCCGAGGGCGGAAAACGCAACGCCACCGTGCGCGGTAGTACCGCGGTTGATTTACTGCGACTGGACCGACAGGATTTTCTCGATCTCCTGGAGAAAGAGCCGGAGTTGCAACGCCATGTCGAGATCATGGGGCGGCATCGCGCGATTCAGGGTTTTCTCTACGAGTTCAGCAATTTCGGACGACTCCCGACAGCGGCGCTCCGCGACATTATCGAGAAGCTGGCGCCGGTTAATTTCGCGAAAGGCGATCTCATCATTCGTGAAGGCGAAGAAGCCGGGCCGATGTACATCCTGGAGAAGGGTCGGGCGCGAGCGTTCGCCGGGTTAAATGGGAAGGAACGCAATCTCGCTTTTTACCGTGACGGCGATTTTTTTGGCGAACTCTCGATCTTGAACGGATCGCGCCGGGCAGCGTCGGTTGAGGCTTATTCCGACTGCCGCGCGCTTGCTTTGAAGCCAGAGACGGTGCTGGATTTGAAGCGGCATTATCCGGAATTCGGACGTCTTCTAGAGGAGCGTCTGGCGCAATATGAAGCCAAGACCGAGGCGCGCGTGCCGCTTGATTTCACGACCGAACTGTTGCCGGCAGAAGCGTCGGCGCATGACAAGCTCGCGGTCGATGAACAACCCTCGGCGGCAATAGCCGACAGCGATGAGCCCTTTGCCGATGAGGAAGGCCACTTCCGCAAAAAGGGCAAGCGGATCAAACGGTTTCAAACCGTCCGGCAAATCGATGAGATGGATTGCGGCGCGGCCAGCCTCGGGATGATCTGCCGGCATTTCGGACGAAAAGTGAGTTTGTCGCGGATTCGCCAGCTCTGTCACACCTCCACTGACGGGACCAGCTTAAAAGCCATGTGCCGCGCCGCCACGGAGCTGGGCCTGGCCGCGCGCGCGCTGAAGATCTCGCTGCGAAATCTCCCCCTCATGCCCTTGCCCGCGATCGTGCATTGGGAAGGCAACCATTGGATGGTGCTGACGGAAGTGGCTGACACCTACGTCCGCGTGGCCGATCCGGCGGCGGGAATGCGCAAGATTCCGCGGAAGGAATTCGAGATGAATTGGTCCGGCTACGCCGCGCTTTTTGATTACACGATTGCGTTTCAAAACGCACCCGAGAGTCGCTCCTCCATTGCATGGGTGCTGCCTTTTTTGGCGAAATTCCGCGGCTATCTCGTGCAGGTTTTGCTGCTCGCGATCGCCGTCAGTTTCCTGCAACTCCTCTTCCCGGTTTTCACCCAGATGGTGGTCGATACCGTTATCGTGGAAAAAGATATCGGCCTGCTAGCGACCATTCTCCTTGGGATGGGCATCGCGCTCGTCTTCGTGCAGGCGGCCACGCTCGCACAGGAATATATCCTCGCTTTCGCCGCGGTTCGGCTGGACACCGCGATCCTCGATTTTTTGACCCGGCAGATGTTGTCGTTGCCGATGACTTATTTCTCGAGCCGGCGCACGGGCGACATCCAGCGCCGACTGGACGGCGCGCGGCAGGTCCGGCAATTCGCGGTCCAGGACGGCATCAATGCTTTGCTCGCGCTGGTGCAATTATTCGGCGCCGTCATCTTGATGTCGATCTACAGCATCTCGCTCACCCTGGCCTTTCTCGCCACGGCCCCGCTCTACGCGGGGTTAATGATTTTTTCTTTCAAGGTGCTGCGCCCGATGTTCCAGAGCGTCGAAGAGAGCCAGGGCAAATACAGCTCGCATCAGATTGACGCGATCAAAGGAATCGAAGCGGTCAAAGCCGCCGCGGCGGAAGCGGTGTTTCGCGACACGATGCTGAATCAATTTCTTTCGGTCTCGCAGAAGCTCTTCAAGAGCAGCTTTATCGTCATGTCCTACAGCAGTGTCCTGACCACGATCGGCATGCTCTCGACGGCTATTTTCCTGTGGGTGGGCGCGAAGCAAGTCATGGCCGGCCAGTTGAGCGTGGGTGGTTTCGTCGCCTTCAGCTCGCTCACGGCGATGGCTTATAGCGGAATCATGCGCACGCTCGGCGTCTGGGACAACGTCCAGCTCGCATCGGTTTTAATGAACCGGCTGAACGACATCTTCGAACAGGAGCCGGAGCAAGGACGAGACCGCTCGCGCCTCACGCCGGTACACAGTCTCGAAGGGCGAATTGAATTGAAAAACGTCAGCTTCCGCTACGGCGGTCCGGAAGCGCCAAACATTCTCAATAACATCACGCTCAATCTAGCCCCCGGTCGGATGGTGGCATTCGTCGGCCGGAGCGGCTGCGGCAAAACGACTCTGATCAAGCTCATCGCTGGTCTGCTGGAACCGACCGACGGCAGCATCTTCTTCGATCAGACGGACCTGAAAACGCTCAACTACCGCGACGTGCGCCGACATATCGGAATGGTGTTGCAAGAGAACCACATGTTTAACGAAACGATCGCGAAAAACATCGCGTTCGGAGACGCGGAGCCGGATCTGGATCGCGTCTTAACCGCTGCCCAAACCGCGAGCGCGCACGATTTCATCATGCGGTTGCCCATGGGCTACGAGACTAAGATCGGCGAGTCCGGCCTATCGCTTTCCGGCGGCCAAAAGCAGCGGATCGCGATTGCGCGCGCCATTTACAATAATCCGCCTGTCCTCATTTTCGACGAAGCCACGAGCGCGCTCGACACCGAATCCGAGCGCGCCATCCAGGATAATCTCGGCCGGCTCATGGCGGGCCGGACCACAATTGTTATCGCCCATCGCCTCAGCACGATTCGCGAGGCGCACGCGATCGTCGTTCTGGAAAAGGGCGAGGTCGCGGAAACTGGCACGCATGATGAATTGATGGCGCAGCGCGGCCTCTATTTTTATCTCTCCAGCCAGCAGTTGGGAATCTAACGACATGGCCGCACAATTCACCTCCGCCACTTCGCTCGATGAGGAGTCGGAAATGCTGCCGCAGGATCCGCCGCCGTGGATTATTCGCTCCGGGGCCCGTTTGCTCATTGCCATCTTCGCGGTTGCTCTCCTTGCAGCCATCGTCGTCCCGCTGCCGGAAGCAGTGCACTGCCGGTTTATTCTCGTCCCTACAGACGGTGCCGATCCGATTCAATCACCGCGCGTCGCCGTCGTGCATCGCGTCGGCGTTACGGAAGGCCAGACCGTGAGCGCCGGGACCGAACTTTTTGTTCTCCGTTCCGACGAACTTCGCGGCCTCGATACGCAATCGCGGAGCGCGCGCGAAGACCTCCGGAACCGCGAAGGCGATCTGGAAAAATCCGACCGCGCCTATGCGTCCCAGATTGAAATCAAGGAGGCGGAGATCGCGCAATCGGAAAGCGAAGTAAAATTTCGCGAGAAGCACGCGAGTACGAATCGCGAGTTAGTCGCGCGGATGGAAAAGCTCTCGAAAGCGGGCGGTATTTCCGGGGTCGAGCTCATTCGTCTCCGGCTTGATTTAGCGGAATCGGAAAAAAACCAAAGTGTGGCCGAGCGAACTCTGCAGCAGGTAAAACTGGAGCGGCAACGGATGGAGACAGAATATTCGCGACTCCGGAGCGAACGCCTGGCCGACGTCGAGAAGCTGAAATTCCGCCTCGCCGCTTTCAAAGGTGATTTGGAAAATTCCTCGGATGATTTGCTTAGCATCCGTGCCCCTTACGATGCGGTAGTGATTTCACTGGCGCAGCGCAATGCCGGCACCGTGGTGCAAAGCGGACAGGAACTTTGCCAGTTGGCGCGTGCGGAAGCGAAGCCGCGGGCGCGCTTAACGGTGCCGGAATCGGCGTTGCCACGGCTGAAAAAAGGGCAGCGTGTCCGATTCTTTCTCGATGCATATCCATACCAACGTTATGGCGCGGTGGATGCGAAGTTGGATTGGATCAGCCCCTCCACGGTGGCTTCCCCGGAAGGCCCACACTTTGTCGCTCTCGCTTCGCTGGAAGAGACCGTCCTTCCCCGCCACAAGCAGCCGCTGACCTTACAAGTGGGGATGCGGGGCGAGGCCCGGATCGTCGTCGGGAAGCGGACGTTGATCGAATCGCTTTTCGAACCCCTTCGGCAACTGCGGGAAAGCGTCTCTGATTAGTCTCCTGCTCTCATGCCTTCGCCGCTCTCCAGATTAAAGGTCGAGGATATCGCGACCACCAACCCGGGGATGCAGCGCTGCCTGAAGCTTGCATCGCTCGCGGCCCGCTCCGATGTCCCGGTGGTCTTGTTAGGCGAAACCGGGACCGGCAAAACTCTGCTGGCCCACGCCATCCACAATTCCTCTCCGCGCGCGGGGAAACCGTTTCTTTCGTTCAATGCATCAGCCATGAGCGACACCTTGCTTGAGAGCCAGCTTTTCGGGCATGAGCGCGGTGCCTTCACGGGCGCGCAGCAGACGGTGAAGGGAAAGTTTGAGCTGGCCCACGGCGGCACTCTTTTCCTCGACGAGATTTCCGAAATGAGCGCCCTCGCACAGGTGAAAATCCTGCGCGCGCTCGAATATGGCGAATTCGAACGGCTCGGTTCCGAGCGGATGCTGACGTGCGATGTGCGAATAATTTGCGCGGCCAATTGTTCGCTCCAGAAGAGCATCGCCGACGGAAAATTCCGGGAAGATCTTTATCATCGCCTGAATGGTCTGACCCTGCTGATTCCGCCCTTGCGCGAACGGCAGGAGGAGCTGGCAGGCTTGATCGCGGCCGAACTCCGCACCGCTGCGGAAGCGGCGGATAAAACGATCGACGCGATTCATCCCGAGGCCATGCGCAAACTTCTGCTGCATCGTTGGCGCGGGAATCTGCGCGAGCTCTATCACACCATCCGGACCATGATTCTGTTTTGTGAAGGCAACGTCGTGCTGCCGGAACACGTGGTCTTTGCGGCAGACCTGGAGCCGGAGGGCGCCGCCCCGGCAGTGGCCAAACCGCGTGCGCGTGCCCGCGAACAGGAACCGGCACCAACCGCGGATCTGTCGTTAGGCGCGGCCGTGTCCCGCCACATTAGTTTTGTTTACCAGCAAGCGAACGAAAACCAGCGGCAGACCGCAAAACTCCTCGGAATTTCGCGCGCTAAACTTGCCCGGCATCTCCGCGGTAAATTGGATCTAAAATGAGACCAGAAGGCCTCGATAAAAGCGAGTTATTGGCCTCGCAACGAGGCCAATCGAGGCCTGAATACGTTGGCCCTGTTTGTTATTGAAGAAATTTTTGCAGATTGATAAATAGCTGATTACTATGTGTTTAAATGCGTCGTCAACAATCCTCCCGTTGCCAAAATTAGCCGACACTGAAAGCTGGCACGCCGCATGATCTAGGAAGAATCCAAAGTGAGTGCGTCGAAAAACAAGAAATCTGCTAATGCCGATGAGGCTGGGACTCAGAAGCAGGGGCGGACGGAAAAGTTGATTCGGCTGGATGATTTAATCCCGAAAGGGAATGTCACCGGCGGCCGCAAACTCTTGTTCGGCGCGACTGACACACAACAACAAAACAAACCAAAAAGTAAGGATTAATTATGGCTCAGAAAAAAGATACAGCGAAAAAAGATGTGAAAGTGCGCGATCTCGCGCCGAAGAAAGACGCGAAGGGCGGCGGCGGACGTAGCGCCGATGGCCGGTCGCTCGACGGCAAAAACCTCGATGGCAAAAGCGCCGATGGCAGAAGCCTCGACGGTCGTTCGCTGAACTAAGCGGCGTCCTCCCGGAACCGCGTTCGGTCCGATCCCGAAACGCGGTGCCCGTGTCGGCTAATTTTGCGGCGCCGCCGCCGCTCGCTGGCGCGCGTAATCCACGAACGAGCAAAGTTCCACGGCTTCGCGGGCGATCACTTCTCTAATCCGCGGATCGCAGAGCGTCCGCAATTCCACCTCTCGTTCCGCCCCATAGACCGAGGCCAGCTTTTCGGCCCGTCCCGGATGGCAGCCCAGTTCGGTCCAACCCAGAGGCAGATCAATGATGAGACGGCTGAGAGCTGCGCGCGAGATTCCTTCTACGTAAGCCTCCCCTTCCCGTGTCTGCCCGTAGAAATCTCCGCAATAGCGAGTTGAATCCGCGTAGCCGCGCAACGGAATTGACAGCTGCCTTGCGACTTCGCGGAGAATGGAGAGCGCCGGCTCCCGCTGGTGCACATGCTGGTGAGAATCGAGGTGGGTTGGCGTGGTGCCGATTAAGCGCTCGAATTCTGCAAGTTGTCGCGTGAGCTCGTGCCGCACCTCTGTGGCATGGTCGAGATTAATCACCGTGTAAGCTGGGATCCATTCGCCGCTTTCGTAACGCCATTCCGCCGCGTCGAAATGTAGCCCCACACTGAGCGACGGATGCGCCCGCGCGTAGCTGGCCGCCGTCTGCGCCGCCGGCGGGCGAACCATCAGGCTGGCACTGGTCACGATGCCGTCCTCATGCGCCTGCGCGATGCCGCGGTTCACGCCTTCGCTCAAACCAAAGTCGTCCGCGTTAACGATAAGAAACCGCGTCGCGTTCGCCGGGGCACGAACCCCGCTCATGCCGAAGTTCCCGGCAGGGAAATTCCTGCGGTGCGCAAGAGTTTCGGCAAGACGACGTCGTGACTGAAAAACTCGCGTGCAATTTCCCGCGCCGCGTTGGAGTGGGCGGCGTAATCGCTCTGGATGCGCGCCAGGGCGTCGAGCGTTTCCTCCATCGAAGAGAAGGCAAACAAACCCGCGTCTGTCGGTAAAATATTACTGAACCCGGTGTCCTGCATCACCACCGGACGCCCCGCCGCCAGATAAGTCGCCGAACGGTCGCTAAACCATCCGCTGCGCAGGCGCACATTTTGATCCTTCGCCACCGTCCATTCTCCGCGCGAGCTCATGATGTAATCGCGATACGCTTCCGCTTTCCTCGAAAAATCCAGAGCCTCGCGGACACGCCAGCCATGCGCTTCCAGCATTCTGCGATCTTCCGTCGCAAGGCTACTCAAGGCCAGTTCAAACACCTGCTCGGAGCGACACGGCAGGTCGAGAAATTTCATGAATTCGCGATGCTTGCTCCAATGGTAAATCTCGCCTTTGAACTTCACCCGACGCTCCTCCTGTTTCCAATTTGCGATCGTAGTAAACACCGATTCTTTCGCAGGCTCAGCCGCTTGCCATAGCTCCAGCACCACTGGCTGTCGCGTCGCGTGAAAGCGATAGCGCGGCGGCGGCACTGGCACGCCGCAGTCCGGCGCGCCCAGATTCTCGCCAAAGGAAAAATGAGCCACGTGCGCGTCGAGAAACTCCTCCGTCGCGCGCACCCGATCGTGCAGCTCGATTTCCGGCGCGACCGGATCGGTCTCGAGATAAATGAGGCGATCGGACGGGTACTCCTCCCGCGGCAAAGTGCCCCCGTGCAGATTGATCACCAAGGCCGCCTCAGACAAAAGGTGCACATATTCCGGGCGGGTGCGCCCGAAAGAGCGCTCGCTCCCTTGCCAGGAGTGATACGACCAGGCATCGCCGAGATTGAATTCCTCGAGCGTTCGCTGCAGAAAATCCGCTGCCCGTCGCGCGCCATCCGGATCCTCAGCTGCGAAGGTGTCCGCTAGCATCGCGGGGAAGACGCCGTGATCCTCCGCGTAATGCACGTCGAATCCCAGCCGCTGCAGGCCAATTAAATAATGCAGCGTCTGCCAAATGACGCCGCCGACCGGCATCGTCGTCATCAGCCCGAGCAGCACCACCAGCGGTTTCCGTCGAGCCATCATCCTCGAGAAGTCCAGACAACTTCCGCGGGAAAGGGTGATTCATTCGCAGGGCTTGGGATCATCGTAGTACGGATTAGGGCGTGAGAAATCACGATGCGAAACAAGCCAAGCGATATCAGAAGAATCGAGCACCAAACAAGGGAATGTGTGTCTGGAGGAATTCGAACCACCAACCTGGCTGATCCAAATCAGCCGTTCTCATGACAACGCTGACGGTTCTGGACGCCGGCTAGACAAATCTCCGCCTGGCTTATCCCGACGAGACTTTGCATGACCTTCGCCGCTACGAGCCCTTGTTTTCCGTTACGGCGATGATGGGGCCACCCAAAAAGTCTAACGGCTTTTCATGATTTGGCCGGAAGCAGAGGTGACCCGGCTGCGCGCATGAAGCGTCCTGCACCCACCTCCCAAATCTGTTCTGATCAGGTCCCCACAGATAATTTACCGGCGAGGCCCGAGCAATGAATTCGCGCGAGACGTGCAGGATCCGTTAGGACGCCCATGCGCCGGGCAAAAGTGTCAGCGATGCACACGGCACGACTTTTTGCTTCTTCGCTTTTAGACCCGGAAAATTTTTCATCAACCGCTTCCACGAAAAGCGTCAGCCACCGCTCAAAATGCGTTTGATCCACCGGAAGTACCGCGTGTTTCGGGAATGGCGCACCTTGATAAGTAGCAGCGCCGAAGAGGAGCGACTCCCAGAAGCGGTACATCGTCGGCAGGTGCGCCGCCCAATCGACCTTTGCGGTCTCGTTGAAGATCGGCCCGAGCAGCTCATCACGATTCACTTTGCCGTAGAAGCCATCCACAAGGGTCCGCACGTCGCCCGGGGTGCAGATGTCCTTCAAGGCAGATGAGAGGTTCACCCAGCACGGTCGAGCAGAGTGCGCGAAAGAGCAATGGGCCAATTAGTAATGCCTTATCTTGACTAATTGCTATGATCAGGCAAACTTTCCGAAACCAACGGTGCTCGGCTGGAGCGCAAAAGCGATTCGTCCAGCATCAACAATCCAAAAAGGAAGAACCTAATATGAAGAAATTAATCGCTACTATCGCTACGTCGGCCGCCCTCGCGGCATTCGGCACTGCTTACGCTCAGACCAGCGCCGCTGGATCACCGCCCAATGATGCGCAGATCGCGATGATCGCGGTCGTGGCCGACACCGTCGACATCGACGCCGGCAAATTCGCTGCGGAAAAAGCGAGCAGCAAGGAAGTGAAGGAATTTGCCGAAACGATGGTGCGCG
>JBDUAE010000316.1:0-2905 GCA_040004805.1 Chthoniobacterales bacterium
TGCCAGCGCGGGTGTTCCACCTGGTACTCACTCGTGGTCGCGCGGCGCTTCGTGTAACCCCAATAGTGTTCGGTGATAAATTCCTCGTGCGAACCGACCCCGGAATCGCGCGGTTCTTCTGCCGCCACCAGGCCGAGCGTTTCCCAACGACCCGCCCGCCACCATTGATATTGCAAAGACAGCGCGTTCGTTCCGTGCGCGATGGCGTGTCGCATCGGGACGGCCAAATAGGGCTCGCCGTAAAAGGCTCGCGCGATGAAAGCGATGGCGCGGCGCGGCACCAGTTCGCGGACAAACACCACGCCGCGACGCCAGCCCTCTTCAGTCTGGCGGCGAACGTAGAAGCGCAGATTCACTTCCTCGAAATTACGGTGAAGCGGGATCGGCAGGCCAAGCACGCGGGTCTGGAGAAACATAAACCCGACCACGCTGACGAACGTCTTGCCCTCATGAAAATCGAGCTCCGTGCCCGAGGGCACGAGCGGCGTGAGCAAGGCCGGATCGATCGTGTAATTCAGGAGAGCGAGATATCGCCACTCCGCGGTCAGGAAGGGCCGGCGCATCCTCGGACTTCGCAAGGTGGAAACTTGCGCCACTTTGGCCTAACGAATCAAATTTTCGAGCGCCGGATTAGCCTGTGCCCCCAATTCCATCGCTTTCGTGTAATGGCGTTTCGCGAGCTCTTTTGCGGGCGGCTTATTCGTCGCGTAAATCACGGCGAGATTATAATGGGCGTCGACGTAATCGGGATTGGCGGCGATCGCTTCCAGCATTTCCTTCTCGGCCGCTTCCTGCCAGCCTTTTTCGCTTGCGGTGATGCCGAGATAATTGTGCGCGATGAAGCTCTTTGGATTGATCGCGAGCGCCTTGGTTAATTCCGTGACCGCTTCGTCATACTTCGCCTGCCGGTAGTAGACGATGCCGAGGGTTCGGCGGGAAAATTCGTCTTTCGGCGCGAGCGTCGTTGCTTTTTTTAGGGTTAACTCCGCGGCCTTGAGCCGGCCCGTGCGAAAATAGACAGCACCGAGATTCGAGACCGCATAAAGATTGTTCGGGCTCTTCGCTAAAATCTGTTCGTACTGCTGCTCCGCGGCGCGGAATTTTCCGCTGTCGAAGTTCTGCTTCGCGTCCCGCGCCAGCGGCAAAAGTTCTTCCGGCACGCTCGGCTTGAAGGCGGCGTCCGAATTTGCGCCGGGGCCGGTCCCGGGTTTCGCCATGGAAAAACTGGCAGTCATCGAGGCGGGGTTCGCGTCCGAAGTCCCGACCACGGGCTGACGGAGCAAGGCCAGCTCGTCCGCACTCAACTTCGTGATCGGTTGCGCGAGCAACTCGATCTGCTGATTCAGCGTCTCGGATTTGATCTGCAATTTGTCGAATTCCGACAGCATTAACTTCCGCGCCTGATCACGTCGCGCTTCCTCCTGGCGTTCGCGCATCACGATCGCGCGCAACATTTCGTTCTCTTTCGTGAGGCGCGCCGTGTCTTGCGGATTCGCACCCGCGGTCTTGGCTTTAGCCAATTCGGCGCCGGTTTCTTCGAGCTGCGAACGCAGGTCCGCGATAGTCGTCTCCGAATCCTGATTCTGCTTCTGGCTGCCGGCTAATTGCTGGCGCAGTTGCTCGACCTGACGTTTTACGTCGGCAATTTCCTGTTCCTGCTTCGGCTTGTCGTCGCTGATCTCGCGCACAGTTTTTTCCGCATCCGCCAGTTTCTTTTGCAGATCGGAATTTTCCGTCACCAATGCCGCCACCCGCTCCTCCGCCGCCTTCGAGTTCTTCAATTGGCCAAGCAGATCGTCACGTTCCTTGGTCACGCTCGCGACTTGGGAATTTGCTTCCTCCAGTTGCGAACTGGCGCTCTCTTTTTCTTTTTCGGCCGCAGTCCGCCCCTTTTCCGCGACGGAGAGCGCATCCTTCAGTTGGCTAATCTCCGCCCGGAGCGCTTCCGTGGCTTTCGCGTTGGAACTGCCGCCCGCCTGAATTTTCTTTAACGAATCCTGCGCCTGCGCGAGCTGGTCGCGGGCGGTCTTTTCCGCGCCGTGCGATTTCTGAAGTTCGCCCTGCGCTTTTTCGAGCTTGCTGTTCGTCTCCTCGAGTTTGCCGTTCAGCGATTCCTTCTCTTTTTGAACGGAGGAATATTCTTTGCGCGATTTCTGCAGATCGGTCTGCAGTTGGTCGACTTTGTCCTGCAGTTTCCGTGTCGCTTCTTTGATCGCGGCCTCGTTCGGCGTCGCCGCCGCCACTGCGGGAGCGGGAATGGGAGGGCGCACTGCGGTAGCTGCCGGGGCGGGCAGGGGAAGGCGAGCTTCGCCCGCGCGGCTACCGACTTCTACGCTGGGCTCTGCCGGGCCGGGTACCTGTGGCAGCAAAGGCGGCGCGGAGGGCGGCAGTTCACTCGTGGCCGACAAATCCTCGCGGGTGCCGATTTTTCCCTGCACCCGCTGAATGCTGTCGCCGATTTTGCGGGCCCGATATTCCACGATCGCGGGCTGCCACTCGGCATGCTTTTTATGTAAATCTTCGAGCAGGCTGCCGGCGGCCTGGAACTTGACGAGAGCCGCTTTGAACTGGTTATCGTGCTCCAATTTTTCGCCCTGCTGCGAGGTCATGTAAGCCTTGAGAAAAACCTCGCTCGGATCTTCGACCTGCGCTTGCAGCAGGAGAGGCATCGCGCAGAGGAAACCGGCGAATAAGAACAAACCGATTTTCTTCATGCGCGGAGGAAGCGGACGATACGTGACCGAAAGGGAGTTGCAACGCTGGGGTGCACGGTGTTCCTCAAGCGGGCGACGTGCCACGGGCGCGCTTTGCCTTTGCAATCCTGGCTTGCAAAACTAGAATTCGAGCTCGGTTGGTGGCCATAGCTCAATGGTAGAGCTCCAGATTGTGATTCTGGCTGTTGCGG
>JBDUAE010000317.1:0-2902 GCA_040004805.1 Chthoniobacterales bacterium
ATTATGTTTAAATCGCGTTTCGTGGTGATGGGGTTTTTGGTTTCGGCTCTGGCCGTGGCAACGGGGATGGCGCAGGAGAAGGAGCGCCCGAGGCCGCTGGCGACGGAGGAGATGGAGAAGTATGAGGATGCGCCGGCGCTGCTCTGGCGGACGGGGGTGTCGCCGCGGATGATTTCGCAGGCGGGCCCGTATACGAGCTACCAGGTGAATGTGAACGCGAACGGGCTCAACATCACGGGCGATGCGGCGAATGAGCCTTCGATCTGTGTGGACCCGACGAATCCGAACCGGATGGCGATCGGTTGGCGGCAGTTTGATAGTGTGTCGTCTAATTTTCGGCAGTCGGGCCGGGGCTATTCGGCGGACGGCGGGCTAACCTGGACGTTTCCCGGGGTGCTGGAGAGCGCGGTTTTCCGGAGTGATCCGGTGCTGGCCTCGGACGAGACGGGCCGGTTTTTTTATCTAAGTCTGCTCCAGTCTTTCTACGATGATATGTGGCGGTCGCTGGATGGTGGGATGTCTTTTCTGCGGCTGGGGCCGGCGAATGGCGGGGATAAGCAGTGGTTCACGATCGATACCACGGGGAGCACGGGCCATGGGTTCCAGTATCAGGCGTGGAGTACGGGGGGGAATAACTACGGTGGCCGGCAATTCACGCGCTCGACTGATGGGGGCGCGACGTGGTCGGACCCAGTCAATATCCCGAATACTCCGCAATGGGGGACGCCGGATGTGGATGCGAATGGGATTCTTTTCCTGGGGGCGGTGAATGTGAATACGAACCAGGTGTGGTGTGAGCGCTCGAGCAATGCGAGGAACGGCGCGGTGACGCCGAGTTTCGACCTGAGCACGCCGGTGAATCTGGGCGGGGTGGTCACGATCAGTGACGCGATCAATCCGGTGGGATTAGTGGGGCAGATCTTCCTGGCGGCGGATCGCTCGGGGACGGCGACGAATAACAATATCTATATGCTGGCGAGTGTGCGACCGACGGGGGCGAGCACGGGGAGCGATGTGATGTTTGTGCGGAGCACGAATACGGGGCAGACCTTTAGCACGCCGCGGCGGATCAATGACGACCCGATCAATCATGCGAAGCATCATTGGATGAGCACGCTGGCGGTGGCGCCGAATGGGCGGATCGATGTGATCTGGCTGGATACGCGGAATGCGGCGAATAACACGGATTCGCAGCTCTTTTACTCTTATAGCCTGGATGGAGGGACGACGTGGGCGGCGAATAAGGCGGTGAGTAACTCGTTCAATCCGTTTCTGGGTTACCCGAACCAGAATAAGATGGGTGATTACATGACGATGGTTTCGGATAACACGGGCGGGAATGTGGCTTACACGGCCACGTTTAACCAGGAGGAGGATGTGTATTACATCCATCTCGCGCCGGTGGCGCCGGTGGCGCAGAGCGCGGTCTCGCGGAAGACTCATGGCGGCGCGGGGACGTTTGATCTTCCCCTGCCCTTGTCGGGTAATCTGGGGATCGAGTGCCGGAGTGATACGACGGAGCAGATCGTGATTAATTTTGCGGGGCCGGTGACGTTAAGCAGCGCGGCGGTGACGGCGGGGAGCGGGAGCGTGGCCAGCTTTAGCGCGAGCGGCTCGCAGGTGACGGTAAACCTAACCGGCGTGAGCAACGCGCAGGTGGTGACGGTGAAATTAGGCAACGTGAATGACGGCATCGGCCTGGGCGATGTCTCGGTCTCGATGGGAGTGCTGGCGGGCGATGTGAATGGCAATGGGATGGTGAATGCCTCGGACGTGGCGGCGACGAAGGCGCAGGTGGGCCAGACGGTGACGGGGTCGAATTTCCGCGCGGATGTGAACCTAAGTGGAACGTTGACGGCGACGGATGTGGCGGCGGTGAAGGCGGGCGTGGGCTCGGCAGTGCCCTAACGACTCAGGTTCGGCGCGGGGCGAGCGGACGGCGTCATCCTGAGTCGCGCAGACGACGAAGGATCCTGCATTGGGTGCTGAGACGCCTTTATTCCAGCGGTGGGATTAGACAGCCTATGCGAGATCCTTCGGCGCGCTGCGTCGCCTCCGGATGACGCGCGCGCTCAAGTGCATGATACCCTCTCGCGGATCGCAGCGCGTCGGCGCGGGCGACGGCAACGGGCGAGGGAGAATCCGAAGCGCTTTGGCGGGGCGCTCAGACGGCGAAAATATGCAGTTGACGTGCGGGCGCGCGGCTCCCTATCCTCACGGTTACCCCGTACGGGTACAATCCTATGAAGACCTCCCATCTCTCCACGTCTCCTCAATCTCGCCGCTCGGCGATTCATCGTTCTGCGCAGCCCGGACGCATCGTCTGGACTGGGCTGATTCTGCTTATGCTGACACTCGTGAACAGCCAAGGTCAATTAGCCGACAAGCGTGGTGATACGCCCCAGCCGAATAGCTGGACGGGTGTGGCCAGCATGCCGACCAACCTGATGCGCTCTTTCGGTGCCTATTTTCCAGCCAATGGCTTCTTCTATGCGATGGGCGGACGCACCTCTGACACCGCCGGGAGCGATGCGGTGCATCCATTGGAATACGATGCGACCGCCAATACGTGGAAAGTGAAAGGCGCGAGCTACCCCGATAACCAGATGAACAATATGGCCTGCGGCGTTCTCACGGTGAGTGGGACCCCGCAGATTTATTGCGTGGGCGGCTCCGCGGCTGGCGCTACCACCAGCGCGGCGCGCATGTTCAGCTACGACCCGGTGACGGACACCATGACCAGCCTGCCGAGCGATAACTGGCCCGGAAATGCCGCGGGCACCATCCTACCAGGCGGAGCGGTGGTGGCCGGGAATAAGCTCTATATCATCGGCGGGTTTAATATTAGCGTCGCGATGACGCAGCAGACGTGGCAATTCGACCCGAACGCTCCGGCGGGCTC
>JBDUAE010000318.1:0-2894 GCA_040004805.1 Chthoniobacterales bacterium
GCGATATCCCGGGATCCGCGCATGCCGCGCATAATTTCCCGCGATCGCGTCCCATTCCGTCCGCACTTCCTCGGGCGGCAATTCAATCCGGAGGGTCGCGGTGCTGTGCGGCTGCATTTCGACTTCGACTTTCATGAGCTTGCGACGGTAGCGGCCCGCCGCACTCCGCGCAAACGTCACTCAGTCGGAACGCACGATTCTCAACGCCGGAAAACGCACTCGCCCCGCACGTAGACTGAGTGCGTTTGCGGTCGTCCGAAAAAATAAGCCAACTCGCGGTAATCCTCGCAGTCGAAGATGGAAAAATTTGCCCGCTTTCCCGCCTCTAACGACCCAATCTTTGCCCCGCGCCCTAAGCTATAGGCGGCATTAATCGTAGCCGCCGTCACCCCTTCCGCGGGCGTCATTTTCATCTGCGTCGAAGCTAGCGATAGCACCATCGGGATCGAAGGCGTCGGCGAAGAACCAGGATTAAAATCCGTCGCCAGAACCACCGCCAAACCCGCCTCAATCATCTTGCGCGCTGCCGGATAACGAGTCTTCCCCAACGCGTAAACGCTCCCCGGTAACAGCACCGGCTGCACCCGCGCTCGCTCTAGCGCCGCGATCCCGGCATCCTCAGTTTGCTCGAGATGATCCGCGGTCGCTGCTCCCAGCTCCGCCGCCAGTGCCGCGCCACCCGAGTTCGAGAGCTGATCCACATGCAGGCGAAGACCGAGACCGCACCGCTTCGCCGCCGTCAGAATATGGCGCGCGGTCTCCACTTCGAAATAGCCCGGCTCGCAAAAAATATCGCAATATTCCGCCAGTCTTTCCGCTTGCACCGTCGGTAGCATCTCATTCACCACTAGCTCCTCGTACCCCTTCGCGTTCCCTGCGTACTCATCCGGGATGGCATGCGCTCCAAGAAACGTCGGCACCAACTCCAGCGCCGTCTCCGTACAAAGATTCCGGATCACCCGCAGAATCTTCAGCTCCTCCGCTAACGATAAGCCGTACCCGGATTTCGCCTCCAACGTCGTCGTCCCACACTCCAGGAACCAGTTCGCATGCTTGAGCGCCTGCGCCGTCAGGTCTGCCTCGCTCGCCGCTCGCGTTCTCCGGACCGTGGACCGTATTCCACCACCCGCCGCCGCGATTTCCTCATAGCTCGCGCCTAACGCCCGCAGCTCGAATTCATCCACTCGATTCCCGCCAAACACCGGATGCGCATGGGCGTCGACGAAGCCGGGTAACACCGCCCGTCCGCCCGCGTCGATTACTGCTCCCTCGCCTGCCCACGCCCGTTCCATCTCGTCCGATGTGCCGGTCGCCACGATCACGCCGTCTCGCAACAGCATCCCGCCGTCCCGAATAATTCCGATGCGGCTGAGTTCGGCTCCCACCCGCGGCCGCGGTGGTCCCTCGAGCGTAACTAACTGAGCTGCGTGCAGCACCACCAGCGTCTTCATCGAAAAAATCTAACCCAGCTTGCCTGTTACCACCGGCTCCACTTTACCGAACTTCGCTTTCGCCTCCGTAGCGATTGCCTCGAGTTTTCCCGACAACGCCGCCTTCAACTGCGCGTCTTTCAAGCCGCCCAGATTGATCCGCACATTCATCGCCGCGCCCTCGATGCACGCCCGCGTGGCCAGCAATCCCACCCCCACATCAGAAATCGATGCCGGGTTGCCCTGCTCCGCCATCTCGGCCAAAATTTCATACGAGCGCAGCGCCGTCTCCATTACTCGCAGCGGAATCTCTGCCGCGTATTGATTGGCCGCCTGGATCGCCGCTGTGCGCGCCGCTTTTTCCTCGGCGGAATCTTTCGGAAGCCCGAACGCTGCCATCACCCGATTGAACGCCACCGTATCTTCATCCACCAAAAAAAGCAGCTCATCCTTCAACGCCTGCGCCCGCACTGCCCATTCGCTAAAATATTGCAGCTTCTCCTCCCAGCCGCGTTTCCCGGCCGAAAGATTCGCCACCATTCCGCCTAACGACACCCCGAGCGCGCCCATCAAAGCCGCGACCGATCCCCCGCCCGGCGCGGGCGAATCGCTCAGCGTCTCGTTGCAGAATTGCCGCAGATTCATCGCCACCAGCGACTTCGCCGGCGCCGCCATTTTCCACTCGATGATTCTCTCCCTCGGCTCGAACGGCTTCAGTTCACCCAACCCCATCGAGCGCACTGCCAACTCAATTAATTCCTCCTCCGAAGCGCCTTCCGACCAGCCTTGCTTGCGCAGATAATATCGACCCGCCTCGAGCAGACACTTCTTCGGCAGCATGCCCACGATCTCCGAGCCAGTGACGCGCATCCCTCGCCTGCTCGCCGATTCCACGCAGGCATCGAAGGCGGCGTGCAACGGCGTCTCCTCCAGATTGGTCAGGTTCATCGAGACCTGCGCCATCCCGTACTCCTCCACGTACCAGCCGATCGCCTTCACATGTTTCAGCATTCCCGGCACGCGCACCGGTTCCCCGTTTGCATCCAGCACTTTCTTGCCGGTCGGCTTTCCATCCTCCGTCTGCACCCGGCCGTTCTCGCGCACATCGAAAGCTACCGACGTCGCCCTCCGCGCCGCCTTCGTGTTGAGATTTACGTTGTAGGCCACGAGAAAATCACGCGCGCCAATGACCGTCGCACCCGAGCGTTCGCTATAAATTGCGGGCCCGAAATCCGGTTTCCACGCCGGCTCTTTGATCTTCGCGAAAAACCCCTCGTACTCGCCCTCACGGATGATAGAGAGATTCGAGCGCGCCGGGTCTTTCGCCGCTTTTTCATACAAATAAACCGGAATCCCGAGCTCCTCGCCCACCCGTTTCCCGAGCGCCTGCGCGCACGCGACCGCTTCTCCCCAGCTCACGTTGTTCACCGGGATAAACGGGCAAACATCCGTCGCGCCCATCCG
>JBDUAE010000319.1:0-2892 GCA_040004805.1 Chthoniobacterales bacterium
TACAGGAAGAGCGGCTCTGAATTTATTCAGATGCCGAACCGGCGATGATTGCGTAGCGTCCCTGCCAATGTTTACGCCGAGCTACGTCAAACACAGCAAACTCCTCCTGCGCCATGCGCAGAAATATCTGCGCTATAAAAAGGATGTCCTGAGCGAGGTAAATTACGCGGAGGTGGCAGGGGGAGTGGCCAAGCTGGAGACGGCGCTCCGCCAGAAAAAAGAGGAGGAGATAAAAGCGAGCGCGGAGGCGCTGGACGCGAAGCTGCACCAGCTGACGCCGGTAACGTGGGAGTCGCATTGGCGGGAGAACGTGGAGGTCTTTCTGTTTGCGATCGTGTTGGCGATCGGGATTCGTTCTTATTTTCTGCAGCCGTTCAAGATTCCGACCGGGTCGATGCAACCGACACTGAACGGGATCATCGGCCATCCGATGACGGAGGAGCCGCCGAACCTGTTGCAGCGTGCGGTGGAGTTTGTGGTGCTGGGTCGAAATTACATCGATGTCGTCTCGCAAGAGGACGATCGCGTGATGCAGGTGTTGCCGAAGAAGTTCGGTTTCTTCTTCACTTTTTCGCGGGTGCTTTGCCAGCGGCAGACGTTTTTGGTTTATGCTTCTCCGGATACGTTGCGGCAGGATTTCGGGCTGACGCCGGGAAAGGTTTTTCGGAAAGGGGACGTGATGGCGCGGGGCGCGGTGGACACGGGCGATCAGGTCTTTGTGGATAAATTCACCTACAATTTTGTGAAACCGCGTCGCGGCGATGTCTTCGTTTTCCGGACGGATAATATCTCGATGATCGCGCCGGATCCGGAGACGGGCGCGCCGTTTTACATCAAGCGGCTGGTGGGTTTGCCTGGCGATGAATTACGGGTGGATCCGCCGCACTTGTTCGTGAATGGGGTCGTGCCGACCAGGACCGGCTTCTCCCGGGTGATGAGCGCGAAGGATGGCTACCGCGGTTATGCGGCGGCGGGGAATAATCTGGCGGATCCGGAGATGAAGTTTCGGGTGCCGGAGCGGCATTATTTTGCGATGGGCGATAATAGCTACAACAGCTTTGACAGCCGCTACTGGGGACCGGTGCCGGAGGAGAATCTGGTCGGGCGCGGTCTGGTGGTCTATTGGCCGTTCTCCCGCCACTGGGGATTGATTCGTTAGGATTTTTTTACCCCAGAGGGCGCGGAGTTCGCAGAGGAAAGAATATATCTTCAAATCTCCGCGTGCGCTGCGCTCTCCGCGGTAATATAAAATTCTCCGATGTCTGATACGGTCCAGCGCCTCCTTCCGCTGCTCGGGCTTTGTGTCGGCTACGGGCTGCTGATTTTTTTCAATCCAATTCGGCAGGCGCTGCGCGACGGCTTCCGCTGTATCGTGCGCTTCAAAAGGATTTGGCTGACCTTCGTCGTGCTGGGACTGGCCTATTCGATTTTTCGGTTCGCCACTTTCACGCCGCTGCAACAGGTGTCGGACCTCGATCCGCGGCAACTGGCGACAATCGCAGATTGGAATTGGCCGCGGCTGGCGGAGGTCTGGGCGGAAACACCGTTGCCGGCACTCGAGGGAGTGGCCGGCATTTTCGATAACTCGACTACGACGTATCCGCTTTCGGTTATCGCGGCGATTCTGCTGCTGGCAAACTGGCGGGGTCTGCATGGCGCATTCCTGAAGGCGCTGCACCAGCGTTTCCGCGGCTGGAGTTATCCCATCTATCTGGTGGTGGTGCTGAGCGCGATCGCGTCGCTTTTCAAGGCGATCGTCTACTGGCGGTTGCCGGTGTGGCGATCGGTCCTGCCGGACACGGTGCTGTTCCAGACGTCGGCGACGGTGGACGCGGTCTCGTTTATCTTCGAGTACCTTTTTGGCGTGTACGCGCAGGTGTATTTGATCACGATCGCGCTGGCGTGGATAAAAGGGCTCAGCTTCACGGAGGAAGCGCTCTTCCAATTCGCGATGCGGCGTTTCAGCTATGTGCTGAAATGGGCGGGGCTGGTGGTGTTACTGGGGACGCTGCTGGTGCGCCTGCCGTTGTTGCTGGCCTACTTCGTCAATCTGCCGGGGGTGCTCGATTACCAGGATGCGGCGCGTTACTGCATGAGTGGGCTGCTTATTTTGTTCTGCACCGTGCAGATCTCGCTGGTGTTGCATAACGAGAGCCTGCGCGCGGCGCTGCACGCGCATTGGGAGTTCCTGCGGCGCAACTCCGGGCGGCTGGGCTGGTTTCTTCTCATCGCGGCGATCCATTTTTACCTACTCACGGCGGTGGATGCCATCCTGCGCGGCGCGATCGCGGACCGGGTGGCGGCGTTGATTCTTTGGAAGGTAATTTACGTGACTTTGCGCGGTTTGATCACGGGCTGGCTGCTGGCGTCGTGGGTCTGTCTCTTCCGGCAATGCGAGACGGGACGGATCGAGAAGGAGACGTGGATTCGTTATTGAATGGAGCTCGTGGACGCGGCGAAAATTACCCGACAAAGCAAATCGAACCTGGCCCTGGCGTTTGTCTCGTTAGGCCGGGAGCGGCGCGCGGACATCACGACCTTCTACGCTTTTTGCCGCGTGATCGATGATATCGCGGATTCCGAGGTGCTGAGCGGGGAGGCGAAAGCGGAGCAACTGGCGGCGTGGCGGCGGTGGTTGGTGGCTCCGGAAAATGGGGAGGACACGCTCGCGGCGGAAGTGCGAGGGCTCATCGCGAAATATCCGCTCACGCCCGCGATGTTGGAGGAAATCATCATCGGCGTGGAAATGGACCTGACGCCGACGGTCTACTCCACGTGGGAGGAATTGCGCGTCTACTGCTACCGGGTGGCGAGCGCGGTGGGCTTGGTCAGCATCGAGATTTTCGGTTATCGAAACGTGCGCTGCCGGGAATACGCGATCGAGCTCGGGCT
>JBDUAE010000320.1:0-2876 GCA_040004805.1 Chthoniobacterales bacterium
GCCGCGCTTTGCGTTTCGGCGGGCTTGTCGGCGCTTTTTCTGGTCGTTTACGGCGCGACGAATTGGATCGCCTCGCAGCGAGCGGATGTCGGCTCGATTGCTTTCGTCTGGGAGCGGCATCTTCCCTTTGTTCCGATTTTTATCGCGCCCTACCTCTCCATCGACCTCTTCTTTGTCGCCGCGCCGTTCCTCTGCCGAAGCAGCCGTGAGCTCGCGACTTTGGCGAAACGAATCGCAGCCGCCATCCTTGCGGCGGGAGTTTGTTTTCTCCTCATTCCGTTTCGATTCGCTTTCGCGCGACCGCAGACGGATGGCTGGCTCGGCGCGGTCTTCGATTGGTTCCGCGGGATGGACGCGCCCTTCAATCTCTTTCCGTCCCTCCACATCACCCTGGTCGCGCTTTTGGGTGTCGTCTACGCGCGACACACGCGTGGCGCTTTGCGTGTCGCATTGGTGATTTGGTTCGGACTCATCGCGGCTTCCGCCGTGCTCACTTTTCAACATCATTTCCTAGACGTCGTCGGCGGTTTCGCGCTGGCGGGCTACTGCTTTTACTTCATCCGCGAAGATCGCCCCCCGTCTCTTGTGCGAGTGGAGAAACGGATCGGGTTTTACTACGCCATCGGCGCTGTCTTCACGCTGATCCTGGCGGTGGGGTTTTGGCCGTGGGGCGCGCTGTTGCTTTGGCCGGCGACATCTCTGGCGATCGCGGCCTCGGGTTATTTCGGCTTCGGGCCCGGCATATTTCGGAAGACTGACGGCCGCTTGCCGTGGAGCACTCTTTGGGCGCTCGGGCCGGTTCTCGTGGGGCAGCATTTGTCGCGCATTTATTATCGACGCCAATGCCGGGCTTGGGATGCGGTTACCCCGCGGGTTTGGATCGGGAGCGCCCTCCGTGAACGCGAAGCGCGAGAGGCAGCGCGGGCTGGGGTGACTTCCGTTCTTGATTTGACCGCGGAGTTTTCCGCGCCGCCGGCCTTCCGGAAACTGGTCTATCTAAACCTGCCCATTCTCGACCTAACCGCGCCGAATCTCGCGCACCTTGAGGAGATGGCGCACTTCATTTCGCGCGAAGCCGAACGCGGTGTCGTCTATGTGCATTGCAAGATCGGATATTCCCGAAGCGCCGCCGCGGTGGCGGCATATCTCCTGCAAAGCGGCTGTGCGTCCAGCGCGGCAGAAAGCATCGGTCAACTGCGCGCGGCACGTCCTGCGATCGTGGTGCGACCGGAAGTGCGGCGAGCGCTGGTCGAATTCGAGCAGAACATTCGCAGAGATTTTGTGCTCGCGTCTAACGAGCCATCTCCATTCTAATGCTGCAATCCCCTATGAATTATCGTGATCTGATCCAGCTCTACTTTGAGCGTTCGAATGCTTTGCAAGCGTATTGGACGCTTTACGTTGTGATCGTGGGAGGCGTTCTGGCGTTTTCCTCGCTGCGGAAAGAACCGGCTGCGCTCACCACCGCGATTGTTTCGGTGCTCTTCGCGCTCTTCGCCTTTGAGAATTTGGGCGCGATCCAGACGACGGCGTCGCAGCGGTTCGCGACTCTGGAGGCGATCAGGAAAACCGAGAGCGGTCCGGTCGAGGTCGATCGCCTACGCGAATCCCTCGAGCCCACCCTCAATCCCGCGTCGCACGGTTCCACTAGTACCACGCATTTCGTGAGCGACGTGCTCACGGTTGCGGCGCTTTGGGCGATGGAATTGCGGCGTCGGAAAAAATGGGCCGCATAAACTCAGGTGTGTTAACGGTGAAGCCGTGTTGTCACTTCGCCCTTCGCCTGACCGCACCATCATGCCCCGAAGCGGCGATGCCATCGGGCGGAGTGGTCGCGTTCTCACTTGGCTGAACCTGGTTTGCCTGGATGCGCCGCTGGTCGCGATCAGTTGGCAATGGCTTTTCGCGCGCGCGGACGGAATTGCAGTCACTCCGAGCGCCACCGCCGCCTTGTTCCTAACCGCGTGGCTAATTTATCTCGGCGATAGATTTGGCGACAGCTTGTCGATTGCGGCCGGGACGCCACTTTCTTTGCGGCAACGCTTTTGCGCTCGGCACCGTGTCGCCTGGCTTCTTGCGATCCTCGGAATTGCGCTCGCAGATGTCCTCGTCATCGCGCAGTTGGATCGGGGCGCAATCCGCTCGGGTCTGGGCGTGGGTGCGATGGCGTTGGTTTATTTGACCGTGAATCAGCGATGGCCGGGCCTTTGGCGCCGCCTGCCGCTGAAGGAAATGAGCATCGGCTTTCTCTTCGCCGCCGGGACCCGGGTTGGCCTGGCTGCCGGTCTAACGAATGTAATCTGGCCGGCCTGGCTCCTCTTCGCCTGTCTCTGCGTCTTGAACTGCGTAAGCATCGCAGTGTGGGAGCGCGCTCTGGATCTCGCGCAGCAGCGCGTTTCGATCGCGACCGTTTTCCCGCGAGGAGAACGATACCTGTTGCCGATGTTCGCGGTGCTCACGCTCGTTTCTCTTTCGCTTGCCTTCTCCCAGTCAGATGCGCGCACGGTCCCCTTAGCCGTCGCGATGAGTACGCTGCTGCTGGCGGGCGTTCACCTCTTCAGGAATCGGATTGAACCGGACGTCCGGACCGCGCTCGCGGATCTGGTTTTGCTCACGCCGTTGGCATTTTTGGGGCTCGGATTGTTTTAGTGTCGGCCCCGTGCGCGCGCGATTCTTTTGACGATCCATACCAAAAGCGCGATCGCCAGCGCCCACGGTGCGAAGAACGCGAGCGCGACGCCAATCATCCGCAAGCTCCACATTAGGGCGGAAGCGCCTTGCATCAGCGTGTGGCGAATCGTGGCGACGAGGCCGCTCTCGTCGGAGACGATGCTGGGCTGGCTGTAAACCTGGATGTTGATGTCGGCGGGCGCGGT
>JBDUAE010000321.1:0-2871 GCA_040004805.1 Chthoniobacterales bacterium
AATTCGCGGAATTCTGCGGCGTCACCAGCCCGATGATGTGTTCGAGGTTTCGCTCCGTGCTCCCTTCCCTAACGAGCAAATGCATTCCGAGACGCAGCTTCTCCCGCGCCTCTTCCAGTTCCGTGCTTTCGTGATCTGACCGGATCCCCGCCAGCGCGTAAGCGTTCAAGTTTCGCCCGCGCAACCCTGGAGCGTGGCCATCAATCAGCTTTCCTTTGCCCGCGCGGATCTTCGCCAGCTCGCTTTCGAAGCCAAGAAAAACACCGGGGTAATTCATCAACTCCGCCACGCCCGCGATGCGTTCGTCGTTAATCATCTCCGACAGATCGGCTGCGTGGAGACGCGCGCCGCTCGTCTCCAAATGCGTCGCTGGAATACACGACGGCAGCATGATGAAAAAATCGATTGGCAATCCCTTGCTCGCCTCAAGCACATATCGAATTCCTTCCTTCCCGAGGACGTTGGTAAATTCATGCGGATCGATCACCATTGCGCCGGTGCCGTGCGGAACGACCGCACGGGCGAATTCCGGCACCGTGACCATCGTGCTCTCGACATGAAAATGGCCATCGATCAGGCTCGGCGCGAGAAAGGCGCCTTCGAGGTCAATCACCTCCCGCGCTTCGTAGTCACCGATTCCGACCACCCGCCCATCATCTACCGCCACATCGGCAGGATGGATTTCCCCACTGAAGACATTGACTAGGCGCGCGTTTTTGAAGAGCAACTCAGCCGGCACCTCACCACGCGCCACGCTCAATTTGTGCTCGATTCTTCTCATGAGAGTAACCGTTCGGCCATGGCGTGTTCGGGCGTTGCTTCGGAAGGTGTCGGCGCACTCCTCTGACCGGTGATGGCGTTGAAGATCGCTTCCGGCGTCGCGGGCGACGCCAGAGCGATCTGACCGCCGCCGCTACCAAAAGCCGCGACCGCATCGCGAATCGCTTCGCGCACCGAGATGGCCAGCATCAACGGCGGCTCACCCACCGCCTTGCTGCCGTGAATCACATTGGCCTGCGTCGCTTGCGTCAGAAGCGCGATGTTGAAAACATCCGGCGTGTCGCCCATCGCGGGGATCTTATACGTGTCCGGAGAATGCGTCCGCAGGCGTCCTTCCGCATCCCACACCAACTCCTCACAGGTCAGCCAACCCGCGCCCTGCACGAATCCACCCTCGATTTGGCCTCGCGTGATCCCGACATTCACTGGATCGCCCGCATCGTGCAGAATATCGACGCGGCGAATGTGATGCATGCCGGTAAATCCATCCACCTCCACCTCACTCACGGCCGCGCCGACGGCAAAATAATGAAACGGTTTGCCGCGCCCGGCCTCGCGGTCGTACTTAATATCCGGCGTGCGATAAAATCCGGTCGCGCTCAAACTCGTGCGCGCGAAGTAGGCGCGTTGCAGCACTTCTGCCATCGGCACCTGCATCTCCGGTGTATCCAGGGAAAAAGCAGCGTTCCCGAGGAAAACGACGTCGGCCGGTTGCACGGCGCAGGCATTTTTTTCCGTGAGCATTTCGACGGCAAACGGCAGCAAACGAGCGCGCAAAATCTCACACGCATTCTGCACCGCAGCCCCGTTCAAATCCGTGCCGCAGGAGGCCGCGGTCGCGGATGTGTTCGGCACTTTGTCCGTCCGCGTGGCCATCACCCGCACTCGATCCGGCGAAAGCCCCAACTCGCGCGCCGCGATCAGGGCGATGTTTGTGTAAACGCCCTGGCCCATTTCCGTTCCGCCGTGATTCACCTGCGCGGTCCCGTCCTGGTATAACAACACGAGGGCGCCCGCCTGATTCAAATGCGTGGTCGTGAAGGAGATTCCAAATTTTACCGGCGTCATCGCGAGCCCGCGCTTGCAATTCGCGTGCTCGGAATTCCAATGCCGCAATTCCTCTCGACGGCTCGCCAGCTCGCTCGATTTCGCCAACTCCTGCCAGATCCGCGCGATCCGATTATCCTCAATCTCCTGTCCGTAGTGAGTGGTGTTGGTTTCGCCCGTGCCGCGATACAAATTTCGTTCGCGCACCACTTCCGGGGCCAAGCCCGTGGCGCGGGCAATGCGATCCAGAATTTCCTCCATCACGATCATGCCCTGCGGTCCGCCGAAGCCACGAAACGCCGTGTTCGAGGCCAGGTTGGTTTTCACTACCGTTCCGCTAAACTCGAGGTGCGGAATGTAGTATGCGTTATCGAGATGGAAGACCGCGCGATCCGTCACCGCGCGCGACAGGTCTAACGACCATCCGCCATTCGAATAAAGCTCCACCCTGGCCGCCAGCAGCATTCCGTCATCGTCGAAGCCCACCTCGAATCTCCCGAGAAACGGATGCCGTTTTCCGGTGATCATCATGTCCTGATCCCGATTGTAACGCACCCGTACTTTGCGGCCTGTTTTCGTCGCCGCTAATGTCGCCAGAGCCGCCAGTCCCGCCGCCTGCGTTTCTTTGCCTCCGAACCCACCACCCATGCGCGGACATTCCACCACCACACTGCTCATCGGCAGCTTCAAGACATGCGCGACGATGTGCTGCACCTCCGATGGATGTTGCGTGGACGAGCTAATGAAAACGCTGCCGTCCTCGCCCACTTCCGCCCACGCCGCGTTCGTTTCCAGGTAAAAATGATCCTGTCCGCCAAACGAAAACTCGCCGGCAAATTTCCGCGGGGATTCGCGCAACGCCGACACCACATCGCCGCGTCGGATGAAATTAGGCTCGGTATGCAAACTGCCGGCCGTGATCGCCTCCTCGATCGTGAAAATCGGCGGCAGCGGTTCGTATTCGACTACCACCTTCTCCGCGGCCGCGCGGCACGCCTCCGCCGTTTCCCCGACCACCAAAGCGATGATTTGCCCGTGAAAAAA
>JBDUAE010000322.1:0-2869 GCA_040004805.1 Chthoniobacterales bacterium
ATAACGATTGGGCGACGCACGAATGCGCGGCCACGCTTCTCTCTACGGGCAGCGTCGAGCACTCCGTCGCGGCGCCTCTTACGGTCGAACCGCAACAGATTCCGCGCGGCTGGATTCTCCTCGCGGCTGGCTGTCCGCAAATCTTCTCGCGCCCAGCCTTCTCTCTCCTCGAGCACGCGCCGCCGGCGCAATCCTAACGCGTTGGAAGTGCCGCCTCGCGCGGCCGCAGTGAGCACGCGTTCTTGCTCGCCGTCTCGATCCAACGTGCGCGGAACGCGTAGTGCGATTTTTGAAAGTTTCCGCGGCGCGAATGGCGCCCTGTTTCGAGAGAGATGAAAAAACAAATTTTAGCCGTCTCGACCCTCTGGCTTTGCCTTTGCGGTCTGGCCCCCGCGCAGGAGGCGACCACCGCTGCGCCCACCACTTCGGCCTCTTCGGCTGAAGTGCAGCAACTTCGTCAGCAAGTGCAAGCGCTCACCGAGATGGTGCAAACGCTGCAACAACAGATGAAGGATCAGCCGACCGCCGCCGGCCCACTTCCGGAAAATCCGGAGCCGGCCCCGCTCCCCGGCGCTTCCCCCACCGCCGCGCCCGTGGCCAGCATCCCGCCACCCTTATTCCCGACCACGGATAACGCGGTCGTGGCCGCCTCCAGCACCAGCCCCGCGGTGAATTCGAATGGCTCCGCCTTTCCGACCTCCGACGCCGCGGTCACAACTAGCACCACTTCTTCCTCCACAGCGACCGACTCCGCGTTGACCCAGCCGATTCAACTCCTGAGCGGCGGCGGCGGGAAGACCTACATGAATATTTCCTTCGATGGCCTGTTCGTGCTTGCAGGGTCGACTGCTCGCGATCTGAACCGAATCGAAGTAGGCGACCACGATCCTCAACAACGCGGCTTCAATGCCCGCAACGCGGAAATCGCACTCGATGGCGCGGTCGACCCGTATTTCGAGGGTTTCGCCAACATCGTCCTCAAGCTGAACAACGATAACGAAACGGAGATCGAACTGGAGGAAGCGTTTCTGCAAACGACTAGCCTGCCCTTTGGATTACAGGTCCGGGCTGGGCAATTCTTCGCCCCTTTCGGTCGGCTCAATCCCACTCATCCGCATACTTGGGATTTTACCGACGCGCCGCTCGTCCATGGCCGGCTGCTCGGTTCCGACGGTCTCCGCGGAGTCGGCGCACAGCTCTCGTGGACGCTGCCGTTGCCGTGGTTTTCGCAGCTTACCGGCGCGGTCCAAAACGGACGCGGCAACACCGGCTACTCCTTCCGCAATCCGGGCGACAACGGCCGCTTCTTCGGTCGGCTAACGAGTGATCGCGAAGCACGCGGCCTGCGTGATTTTGTCTGGGTTCCACGGTGGGAAAACTCCGTCAACCTGAGCGACACCCAAACGGTGCTGGGCGGCGTTTCCGGCGCTTTCGGCTCGAACGAAACCGGCGCGGAATCCCGCACCCAGATTTACGGCGCCGATTTACTCTACAAATGGAAAAGCGCTCGCGCCGAAGGCGGTTTCCCGTTCGTGAAATGGCAGACCGAGGCGATGTACCGGCGCTTCGAAGCAGGCCGCGGCATCGATCAAACCTTTCCAGTGGCGGAAACGTTTCACGATTGGGGCATTTACTCCCAGGTTTTGTGGGGCTTCAAGAAAGGCTGGATCGCGGGCGTGCGCGGCGAACATCTGCATATGCAGGACTCGCGTTTTACGGACGACGACGTTCGGCAAACGCGCTATCGGGTGTCGGCTAATTTGACCTTTTTGCCGACCGAATTTTCGCGACTGCGCTTGCAGTACAATCACGATTTCCTCGAGGAAAACTCCTTCCTCGCCGCGCGCGAGGTCGATTCTCTTTTCCTGCAATTCGAATTCATCCTCGGCGCACACGGCGCGCATAAATTCTAATGCGTCTCACTCCTAACGACCCTGTCATCCTGAGCCGCGCAGACGGCGAAGGATCTCCCAACTATTCGTTAGTTCATCTGGGAACCAAGATCGCCGTCTCTGCGTTTGCGAGATCCTTCGGCGCGCTGCGCCAGCCTCAGGATGACAATTAGAACACTTCATTAACCACTCATCCGCGTCCCAAAAACCTATGAAAAAAATCCTGCCCATCCTGTTAATCCTGTCCGCCTTCCTCCTTCATCCGA
Source organism: Chthoniobacterales bacterium (assembly GCA_040004805.1). GTDB lineage: Bacteria > Verrucomicrobiota > Verrucomicrobiia > Chthoniobacterales > UBA10450 > JACCTI01. Next base: position 2,159 of record JBDUAE010000322.1, read on the forward strand.
CGGTGTCCGAGGCGAAATTGAACGTCGTCACCACGCTACCTGACCTCGGCTCGATCGCGCGTGAGATCGGGGGCGATAAAGTAGACGTCACCACCATGGCGAAGCCGACCGAGGATCCGCATTTCGTCGACGCGCGTCCCAGCTTTGTCGTGCAATTACGCAACGCGGATGTCCTGATCGATGGCGGCGCGGAACTCGAGCTCGGCTGGCTCCCGCCGCTCCTGCAAAACGCGCGCAACCCCAAAATCGAAGTCGGAAAACCCGGTCGCGTGCAGGCTTCGCAAGGGGTTCGTTTAATGAACGTGCCGACCAATGTGACCCGCGCCGCAGGCGACGTGCATGCCTTGGGAAATCCGCACTTCGCGGTCGACCCGATTATTGCAAAAACGATCGCGCAGCATGTCGCCCAATCGCTCGCCGCGATCGATCCTCCCAACGCCGCCTACTACGACGCGAACTACAAAAAGTTCGAAGCAACGATCAACGCCAAGCTTCAGGAATGGGGAACGGCGATGCTGCCGTTTAAGGGACAACACGTAGTCGCCTACCACGATTCCTGGCCGTATTTCGCGCATCGTTTCGGAATTGAGATCGATATCTTCCTAGAACCAAAACCCGGCATCCCGCCCTCACCATCGCATCTGGCGGAAGTGATCTCGCAAATCAAAGCGCAGCATATCAAAGCCATTATCGTCGAGCCGTTCCACGATC
>JBDUAE010000323.1:0-2855 GCA_040004805.1 Chthoniobacterales bacterium
GTGCCGGCGATCGAGCAGGTTTACTACGAGGTCGATCGGCGTTCGAAGCTGGAGGTGCTGTGTCGGCTAATCGATCTGGAGGACGTAAAACTCGCGATTATTTTCTGCGCGACCAAGATGATGGTGGACGAATTAACCGAACACCTCATCGCCCGTGGTTACAGCGCGGACAAGCTCCACGGCGATATGACGCAAGCCATGCGCGAGCGAGTGATGGGCCGGTTCCGCAAGAAGAAGGTGGAGTTTTTAGTGGCGACGGATGTCGCGGCGCGCGGGCTCGACGTGGACGACATCGAGATCGTGTTCAATTACGACCTGCCGCACGACGGGGAAGATTATGTCCATCGCATCGGCCGCACCGGTCGTGCGGGAAAAGGCGGGAAGGCGGTGACGTTCGTTGCCGGGCGGGAAATTTACCGACTGGAGAATATCCAGCGTTTCACGAAGAGCCGGATTCGGCGGGAGCGAATTCCCTCAGCCGAGGAGGTGGAAGGCAAACGCGCGACTGCGTTCGCTGAGGCATTACGCGAGACCTTGGCCAAGGGTGAATACAAGCGACACGACGAGTTGCTTGACCAACTTTTGGAACAGGGACATTCGCCGACGGATATCTCATCAGCCTTGATTCACTTGTTAGGCGAAGACAAGACGCGTCCGCAACAGCCGATCGCGGAAGATCGGCCGCCGCGCGATTATAATCGCGCGCCCGACCCCGGCGCGCGCGAAAGACGCGAACGCGGCCGCGATGACTATGCCGCGGATCGGCCACCGCGCGAGCGCCGCGAACGAACCGAACGTCCGCCGATGCGAAGCGGCCCGCGCGAAGAGGCGGGGACGGTTTCGCACGAAGCCGGGATGGTGCGGCTGGCCTTTAACGCGGGCCGCGCCCATGAAGTGCAGCCGGGCGATTTCGTTGGCGTAATCGCAGGCGTGACGGCAATTCCGAAAGGCGAGATCGGCGCAATTCATTTGCAGGCGACGAAGACGCTGGTGGACGTAGCAGAAGCGCGCGTGGAATTGATCTTAAAAAAGCTGAACGGAATTCAATTCAAGGGCAGAAAATTGCTCGTCCGGATTTCGAAATAGCCCGAAGACCGCGCGATTCGTTAGGCTTCAAGTGGTTCGAAGCCGGCGAACATTTCTTTCGTTTCGGCTACCGTTTCGAGCGGGACGCAATCGCAGAGCGCGAAGAATTTATTCCAAAGCGCGAGGACATTCGGGTTCTTGTGCGCGGCGTCGATAGCCTCGCGGGATTTCCATTCCGAGACTTCGATAATAGTGCCATCGCGGGCGCGCATGATCGTAGGCGCACGATCGGTCACGAGGTCCTCCTTCAGCAGAGTAGGCACGCGGCTGCGGACCAACTCCAGCAGCTCGTTTTCTTTTCCGGGCTTGGGCCGATAGGCCACGATCACACAGACACCTGGCATGGGCCCAGACTAGCCAGCCGGGTTGCTCGTGATCAATCGCGAAAACGCGTTCGTCTTCCGAAAAATAGCCGACACGAGGAGAGACGGCAGGCTCCATTTTGATTTTTTAACCACCGCGTTCTCCGAGCTTCTTGGACATCGCGAATCTCCGAAGATGAGCGCCGCGACATTCCACTAGCTCTTCCGCGTCGCATTCGAAACCTGCGCGATCAAAGAATGGACGAGCGGCCAGGCTGGCATGAGTGCTGATGTGCGCGATTTTCCCGCGGCGCAGGATCGCCTCAACCTCGAGATAAAGTCCCGTCGCCACACCGCGGCGGGCAAAATCGGGTTGCGTGAAAAGAAGATCGAGATAGCCGGTCAGGGTGTAGGAGGCGAAACCAGCGAGAACGCCGTCCACCTCGGCGACGATGGTGTAGAGCGCGGCCATCCGCGCCCGCCAGCGTTCCAGATCGGGTGGAACTGGCGCCCAAGCTGTAATTTGCACCGGGGTATAATACGCGGCCGCAATCTCATGAATCGAAGCCGTGTAAAGCGTCGCCACCCCTAACAAGTCACGATCCTGATACGTTCGCGATTTCATTGCCTCGCAAAAGTGTCAACTCCCGGATGCGGACACGGTCGTTTAGCCGACACCAGGATTGCGAGCAGGATGGACTTCATGAAGGGAAGCTAGCAAGCGCGCGCGCGGACGGCTATTTCACTTTTGCGATGACTCGGGACGACCAGGTCCTGCCGCACTTGAGACCTCCCGCGCCTCTGGTTAGGCAAATAAAGAAACCGGATGTGATTCCGCGTCCTTCGATGATAGTGCAGGGCTAGTGCCATTTAGTTCTCTCGGTCTCGACGACCGCATCTTTAAAGCAATCCAGGAAGCTGGTTACACCGAACCCACACCGATCCAGGCCGCGGCGATCCCGGAGATTTTGGCCGGGAAAGATGTCATTGGCATCGCCCAGACCGGCACCGGGAAAACCGCTGCCTTCGTTCTTCCCATCCTGCAACATCTCGCGCGACGGCTGGGCGAGGGGAATCGAAAGGGGATGCGCGTCCTTGTCCTCGCGCCCACGCGCGAACTCGTCATGCAGATCGAGGAAAACGTCCGCGCCTACGCGAAACATTTGCCGCTGCGAATGGCGACGGTTGTGGGCGGTTTGAGCGAGCGTCCGCAGATCGAAGCGCTGCGCTCTGGCGTGGAACTGGTCGTGGCGACGCCTGGTCGCTTGATCGATTTGATGCAGCAGCGTCACACCAATTTTTCCGGGATTGAATTTCTCGTCCTCGATGAAGCCGATCGCATGCTCGACATGGGATTCCTCCCGCCGCTTCGGCAGATCGTGCGCGGGCTTCCGAAAAAACGGCAGACCCTTATGTTCTCCGCCACGCTCTCGCGCGAAATCGAAGGGCTCACGCACGAGTTCCAAC
>JBDUAE010000050.1:0-9487 GCA_040004805.1 Chthoniobacterales bacterium
AGACACCGGCGGCGACGGCGTTATCTCAACTCCCGGAGAACGTAAAAGAGCAGCGGAATCAGGATTTACTCAAAGTCGTGGACGCGTCTGCGCACCGCGCGAATCAACGTCTCGTGGGTCGCACCGAGGAAATTCTCTGCGAAGGACCGAGCCGCACGAACGCGGCCCGTCTCATGGGACGCACCGGCGGGAATAAGATCGTGGTCTTCGAAGATGCCCGCGACCGCACCGGGGAGATGCTCTCGATGAAGATCGAACAGGCGAACGGATTCAGCTTGTATGGGACGCCGCTCGTGTAAGTCTGCTCCTCTTTCCGCCGCATGATTTATCATCTCTCGCTGCACACCGCCGGGCTCCTGGCCGGACTTTTTTTACTCCTCGTCAGTCTTCCCGGAATCGTTCTGCCCAATGCAACGCGCGGCCTGGCGCAAAAACTGCCGCGTTCACGCGCAGTCGGCGCGGCTTTTCTCACCATCGCGCTTATCTGGAGCTACTGGCTCCTCTTCACGATGGAGATGGGCGAGTTCTCGAACTTTCGGCGTCCGCTGATGTTTCTTCTTCCGCTGGGCTTCGTGCTCGTACTTTGGTTTGTGAGCGAATTCCTAGCCGTCCGCGCCCTCGGCATTGTTTTCCTGCTCGCGGCGGAACCGCTCCTCGACGCGGCTTTTCTTCGTCCCGAGTTGTCGCGCTTGCTCGTGACCGTTTTCGCTTACGCGTTGATCGTGTTGGGTCTATTTTGGGTGACGATGCCGTATTTGCTGCGCGATTACATCGCTTGGGCCACACGCAGCACAGGCCGTTGGATTGCGTTGCATGTCGTGGCCTTCCTCTACAGCGCCGCGATCTTGTTCTTCACTTTTACCCGATATTAGAATTCGATCGGCGCGGTCCGAGTGAACCGAATTCTCGTTATCCGCGGCGGCGCGATCGGGGATTTCGTACTCACGCTGCCGGCGATCAAGCTGCTCCGGGACAAATATCCGCAGGCTCGGTTGGAGATTCTTGGTTATCGGCACATCACCGCTCTCGGCGAGAAACGCTTCTACGCCGACGCGCTGCGTTCGCTTGAATCCGGACCGCTGGCGAGGTTTTTCGCGCGGGATGCGGTTCTGCCAGATGTGTGGGTGGATTATTTCGCGAGCTTCGATCTGGTAGTCAGTTTTCTTTTCGATCCCGACGCCATTTTCGAGCGAAACGTTCGCCGCTGCGGCGTCGAAACATTTCTCGCCTGTTCTCCTCTAATTCGCGCGGAAGGCGAACACGCGACGTCGCAACTCGCTCATCCGTTACGCGAGCTGGATCTCGTTCTCGCCGACGGCAGCGCGCAGCTTTTTCCATTACCCGCTGATCGGGAATTTGCCCAAACTTCATTCGCTAGCGAGGCAGCGATCGCGTTTCATCCAGGAAGCGGCAGTCCCTCTAAAAATTGGCCCTTGGAAAACTGGCTCGCACTACTCGAGCAGCCGCAGTTTAGAAATTCGTCGATCGTTCTCGTGGGCGGCGAAGCGGATCGCGCCCAACTGCAAACGCTGCGTGCGCTTTCCCGAGACAACTTTCGCTTCGCCGAAAACTTGCCATTGCCGCACCTCGCGGCTGTGCTGGAACGTTGTCGGCTATTTCTTGGGCACGACAGCGGGATCTCGCACCTCGCCGCAGCCGTCGGAACACCGTCTCTACTGCTGTTCGGCCCAACCGATCCGAAGATCTGGGCGCCGCTCAACAAAAACGTGCACGTCGCGCGAGCGAAGAATGGTCAGCTCGCCAAGCTGAAGCTGGAAGAAATTGGCGAGAAAATCGACGCCCTTATGAGCTAATGCGCATCGGCATCAACACGTAAAGAAACGGGGTTTGAATCTTCAAAACACCCGGGCTCATTTCATCGATCAAGTCGAGGAAGACCTCGTCCTCGGAGAGGTTTCGCAACGGGGCCATGAAGAACTCGGGATTGAACGCGATCGAAAAATCCCGTCCTTTGTAAACGACCGCGAGCGACTCTTTCGCTTCGCCGACTTCCGGCGTGTTCGCGGTGATATCGATATTGTTCTTTGAGAAACTGAGCTTTATCGAATTCGATTTATCGCTCGCGAGCAGCGAAACGCGGCGGAGCGAGTTCAAGAACGTCTCGCGTTCCAGGGTTACTCGTTCCTTCGTCTCGGACGGAATCACCTGCTTGTAGTTCGGGTAATTTCCCTCGATCAACTTCGAGACGAGCAGCGTTCCGTTGAGATCGAACGCGATTTGTCCGCTCCCAAAGCTCACCTTCACTTCACCGTCATCCGTCAGCAGTCGCTGCAATTCCGTTACTGCCTTCGTTGGAACAATGATATCCGCTTCGTGACTGCGCGGGAATTCCAGCTCGAGGTCCACCATCGCGAGGCGCCGTCCATCGGTCGCGACCAGCGTAAGTTTATTTTCTTTCAGGCTGAAAAGGACGCCGTTTAAAACGTAGCGCGTCTCGTCCGTTGAAATCGCGTAGGAAGTTTTGCGCAAACCATCGCGCAAATCCTTCTGCCGAATTGTGATCACTTTGGCGCCATCAAACTTTGGCAACGGCGGAAACTCTTCCTCGGGCAATCCCAGAATTTTGAAAAAGCTCTGTCCGCTCCGAATCGAGGCCGCGTTTTTTCCGTCCACTTCGATCAAGATTTCGCTCGAGGGCAACTCGCGGATAATGTTGAAAAGGCGACGCGCCGGCAGTGTGGTCGCGCCTTCCTTATCCACCTTCGCTTCGAAGCTGCCGCGCACTCCCACATCGAGGTCGGTCGTGGTGAGATGCACCTCTCCATCTTTCGCCTGCAGGAGGACGTTGGAAAGAATCGGCAGCGTCGTTCGCGTGCTGACGACGTTCTGCACCTGCTGTAAGCCTTCGAGTAATTTCTCTTTGGTGACGCTAAATTTCATGGACGGCGAGCTAGATGTAAGGCTTCCGGTTTTTTTCGGCAACCGCAATCTCTTGGTAGGCGGGTTGCGATGTGATCGCAAATACGGCGATCGAAAGGATGGTGGGTCAGCGTTGCAAAGCGCTGTCGATAAACGAGACCGCCTGCCGGATCGCATCCTGTTCGACCATCCGCTTCTTCACCAGTTTACAGGCATGAAGAACGGTGCCGTGATCGCGCCCGCCAAAAGCGTCGCCGATTTCGTTCAGCGAAGCTTTCGTTAACTCGCGCGCCAGATACATCGCGATCTGTCGGGGAAAAGCGATGTTCGCCGGCCGGCGTTTGCTCGTCATATCCGCAATCCGGACGTCGAAATGCTCGGCCACCCGCCGCTGAATCTGCTCAATCGTGACCGCGTGTCGCGCTTCTTCGTTCAGAATATCCTTCAGGAGATGTTCGATCACGTCGCGCGTCAGTTCCCTGCCGCTGAGCGATGCGAACGAAGCTACGCGCATGAGCGCGCCTTCGAGGCGGCGGACGTTGGTGCGGATGCGGAGTGCGAGGAAATCAAAGACTTCATCGCCCAGATTGATTTGCAGGGCGCGCGCTTTTTTCCGCAGGATCGCGGTGCGCGTTTCCACGTCGGGCGGCTGGAGCTCGGCGGTGAGTCCCCACTCGAAACGCGAGACCAGACGATGTTCGAGGTTGGCAATTTCGGAGGCGGGCCGATCGCTCGAGAGGACGATCTGCTTATGGCCATCGAAAAGCGTGTTGAAAGTGTGAAAAAATTCCTCCTGCGAACGTTCTTTCCCACCGAGAAATTGAATGTCGTCGATTAAAAGGAGATCCGCCTGCCGGTAACGCTTCCGGAATTTTACCAGGGTGCTGTGCTGGATCGCGTCGATGAATTCATTAATGAAAAGTTCGCTCGAGAGATACATCACCTTCGCGTTCTTTTTCTTCGAGCAGACGTACTGACCGATGGCCTGCATCAAGTGTGTCTTGCCGAGACCGACGCCGCCGTAGATGAAAAGCGGGTTGTAGGTTCGCGCCGGCGATTGCGCGACGGCGAGGCTGGCGGCGTGCGCGATCTCGTTGTTCGGACCGACCACGAACGACTCAAAAGTGTTCCGAGGATTTAGACCGAGCGCGTTGCCGCTGGGCTTGCTCTCGGGCACAGTATCCGGTTCCATTTCTTCATGGATCACGATGCCGGAGGGACTCTCGACGGACGCGACATTCGTATCGGAAGGTGACGCGAATTTAACCGCGCGCGGACCATCCAAAACGGCCTCGATCGCGGACTGGAGAGCCGCCATGTGGTTACTCTCAATCCAAAACTGATAGATATTGTTCGGAACCAAGAGAGTGATCGATTCCTCCGTCACCTGCGCGAGCCGGACCGCGGAAAACCAGCGTCGGTAAGTATCCTGGCTGACCTGTGGTTTGAGCACCGCGGCAAGCTTCTGCCAAATCTGAGTACACTTCTCTTCCATGCCGACTTGTTAACAGGGTTAAACAACCCGCCGAAGAAGCGGTGCTGCGAAAAATCGCGAGAAAAAGTTAGGAGAGCCGCTCTTCAGGCAGCTAGTGCGGTGAAATTTTGAAAAGGAGGACAAGGGGCGAGAAAACGCAAAATACGAGGGTGAAAAGCCTCTAGAGGCCGGATGCGAGTGCGCCAAGAGGCCGACGAGCTTCATCGTCCTCGGGCTATTTTCAGGATTGGCGGGTGTCATCTTACTTCTAAAATTCTTCTTTCGCTGCCAAACAGTTCACATGTTATTCACACCCATCCTCACCCCTCTCTGCCAGCGGCTTGAGATTAGAAACGGGCGAGTGATGCGACAAGAAAATTTCCGAAGTTTATTTTGTTCGGTCGCCTAAAAAAATCTTGACTGAAAATTTGAACCGACGCACCCCTCGTAAGTCTAACCAGACCACTCTCGCGCGCGTTTGACCGCTCCCGAGCCGTCACGCAACTTCGCTGCCAGAGAGGGCCGCGCGAAGCTTGTCGCGCCGCGAAAATGCATCCGAATTCATCACTCGCCCGCCCCTTGCCTCCGCGCAACTTTTGCCGACGCTTTTCCCCGGTTTTCCGGTGTTGGCGCCAGCCACTTTCCCCTACCGTCTTCGGCTAACAAGTGATGCGAACCTTCCTTTTTAGCCTGTTTCTGGTCCTTTTCGCCGTCGTTTCCGTCCAGGCGGGCGACGATATTCCGCCGCCCTTTGGTTTTCGCTGGAACGATTCCGCGGCCAAGGTGGAACAGGTCTTAACCGTCGCGAAGGCGAAAATTCTGACCCGTGAGAAAAAGGAAAAACACGAAGTCTGGACCGTGATCGACCTCGTCCAACCAGGGCTCAAACGCACTCTTTTCGAGTTCAAGGAAGGGTTCCTGGTCGAAGTCGAATTGCAGTACGAATACGACAAATGGTCGATCGAAAATTACAACGATCGCATGGGCGAAATTCGCCGCTATTTTGACGGTAAATTTGGAACGGGAAAGCTGGTTTCACGCACCCGCGACACTGACTCCGACGTCGTGCAAACCCTGGTCGGCTACCAATGGATCGTCGGCGGAACGATGCTGGAACTCTTCTACTTTTCCGCGCAACGCAATGCCCTAGTCTACCGCACCATCACAGTCACCTACAAAGCGATGTAGGCAGATTTTTGAGCCGTGTCATCCTGAGGCGGCGCAGCGCGCCGAAGGATCTCGCATATGCTGCCTGCACGGGATCCTTCGTCGTCTGCGCGACTCAGGATGACGCCGCCCCGTCGACGTGCTTCCCAAGGCTACCCGCGGGTTGCCCTCAGCATTGGCCAAAGAGAACTCCACGCCGACGCTAAAGTTCATCACCCCCTCAAGGTGCCCTGCGTTTCTTTTTGCATCCGCTTGAGACGACTGCCCAAGCTCACCTTTGTCGCCGAACTCATCCGATCGATAAAAAGGATGCCGTGGAGATGATCGACCTCGTGCTGCAAGGCTCGCGCGAGCAATCCTGATGCTTCCATTTCGATCGCCTCTCCCTCGAGCGAGGCCGCTTTCAAGAAGACGCGGTGGGCACGATCAATCTCGGCCGTAATCTCGGGGAAACTAAGGCAGCCTTCCGTGCCGGAAATGATTTCGCCGTCTAATTCAAGCTCCGGATTTACCAGGACCAGAGGCATCGCCGTTACAGGATCTATTTCCTTTCCCGCCACGGTCAGCGTGCTCGGCCGATCCTCCACGCCGCTAATGTCCACCACCGTCAGTTGGAAAGCCTCTCCCACCTGCTGCGCGGCCAGACCCACGCCATTGGCCGCGTGCATCGTTTCCAACATATTCGCGGCGAGTTCGCGAATGCGCGCATCAACAGCGCCGATGCGTTTGCCTTTCGCGCGCAAAACGGGGTGGCCATATTTCACGATCGGAAGCCTCATTTTTCTCCGTGCGTGAAGGCGGGCAGGTTCTTCACTCCAGCCAATTTCAGCGCGTCCATCACTTTGATGATCGTCCCGAAGGAGGCCTTTTTATCCGCTTGTAAGGCGAGAGTCGATTTGCGCGCGGCGGCTAATCCTCGCACGGCGTTTTCCAATTCATCGATCGCCACCGGCGCGCCATCGAGCCGGATCTCATCCTGCGCATTTACACTCAAAAGCGCGTGATCCAATTCCGCGGGGGTCTTGGTCGCGGTTTGCGATTCCGGCAGATTGATCTGCACTTCCGGTTGGTCCTTTTTAAAAGTGGTCGAGACCACGAAAAAGATGAGCAGGATGGTGAGAATATCGACCAGCGAGACGATAATGATGGAAGGCGCTCGCCGTTTCCGCACTGCAATCTTCATCGGAGCGAAAGTCGTTAGGCCGCCGGCGTCCGACTCGCCGGCGTTGCGGCGCGAGACGTTGGCGCAGGCGCGCCCTCCTCGCGCCCGACGCGGCCGTAGTAGCATTTGCCGATCAGCTCCACCACGAGCGTTTCAATTTCTACCGACATCACTTCGACTTTTTTGGAAAAATAACTGAACGCAATCAGGGTCGGCACGGCGATGGAAAGTCCAAAGACGGTGGCGTTCAACGCCTCCGCGATTCCGAGCGCGATGGCCTGCGTGTTCGACGTCCCGTTGCTCAATCCCAGCGCAGAAAACACCCGGACCAATCCGGAAACGGCGCCAATCAAGCCCAGCAACGGTGCAATCCCGGTAATGATCTCGAGCACGATCAATCCGCGTTCGAGCACGATCACCTCGTGCCGCGCTTTCGTTTCCACCATCTCCACGGTTTCGTTTCGCGGTGCGCGCAAGTGATGCAAGGCCGCGCGCACGATCCGACCCAGCGTAGAGTGATCATGCTGCACGATCCGCGAAAGACGCTCCGCACTGCCGCCAGGAACGAGGCGCTCGATCTCGCTCTCGATCACCAAAGGAATCACGTAGCGCCGGCGCAGCGCGATTCCGCGCTGGATGATCGTGGTCACGGCCGCGATCGAGCACGCCAAGAGCGGCCACATGAAGATGCCGCCGCTTGAGAAGAATTTCCAGACAGCGCCAGCCGCCTCCGGAAGTTGCGCGAGAATTGTGATCATCGGTTCGCGTAGGTCGTAAAAAAGAAATCCACCGAGAGTCTGCCGCCGGGAAGTGCCGCGACCAGGTCAGAAGGGATCGGTGGAATCGTGGCCTCCTGAAACGAGCGCATGCAAACGTTGGCGAAGGCTTCGTTCGCATCGTTCGAGATCACCCGCAAGTTTTGCACCTTGCCCGCGCTATCCACCTCGGCTTCCACGTGCGCGGTGCCGACAGAGACCATATCCATATTTTCCTTCATGTAGCGATACCACCGCACGCCGATCGCATCGGAAACCGCTTTCTGATAGCGACCGAGCGGTGTACCGACGGCGTTAACCGCCGAGGGCCCGCGATCCGTGATCCGACCCGTCATGTGGGTCACGGTTTTCTCCGGTTGATATGACGACGACGGACGCTCCGGCCGAGGCCGCGCAAGAGCCGGATTGATCGTTGGCTCGACCGGCGGCGGCGTCGACTCGACCTCGTTCGGATCGCGAATCGGCGGGGGCGGCGTGCCGGTTAACATCGCCAGTTGATCCGGGGGCGGCGTCGCCAACGGTTCCGGCAATGGAGTGGGCTTCGGTGGTGGCTGCGACGCCTTCGGCTTCGCGGTAGGCTTCGGCTTCTCCACCGGAGTGGCGGTCGGCGGTGGCGGGGTCGCGACCGGCGGTGGTGGGGTCATTTTTGGCTGCGCCTGTTCTGCTAACGATGGGAGCGAAGAATCTTGCGTCCGCGTTTCCACGGTCGGTTGTTCTCTGCCTTGCTGGCTCGGGAGAGGCAGATCTCCCGAAGCGGGCGCATTGCTCCGCGCGAGAGAATTCGCGTTTGATTCGAAGGTCTTTTCCGTAGGCGCCACCTTGGATTCTTTCGCGGGATCGGTTTCGACGTACGCCGGATTGGTGCGCACGCTCGGTGGCGGCGTGGCCGATAAATCAACCATCGTCAATTCCACCGGGCGATCCGTCGGATCGGGCAATGGCGTCGAAGAACCACCGAAGGCCGCGAGTGAAAACGCCACCAGCAGGTGGAGCAGGATGGAGCCGGCGATCGCCCACCAAAGGCGTCTGCGTTCGCGTGTGAATTTCATGGCCGCAACGGACGATGATTATCGCACGTCCTTCCGCGGACGGAAATCGCTCTCAAGGTTTCACTTTCCCCGAGCGGCGGGCGCTCGTTTTTCGCGCGTGATGAAACAAATACTGCTGCGCGTAACCACCATGCGCGCCGAAATAATCGTCGCAAAAGAGGCGCAGCCGTCGCGCCGTCAGATTGCGCGCCCGGGGAAAATATTTTTCGCGCAGGACCCGCTCAATCCAGACATCGATCGGAAAAGCGCGCAGCCGTTCGTAGGCAAAAAGCATCACACAATTAGCAACCTTCGCGCCCACGCCCGGCAGCTCGCAAAGTCGACCCCGCAATTCCGTGTCGGCTAATTTTCGCCAACCTTCCAGATCGGCCTCGCCGCTTGCCACCCGACGCGCCGTCGCGAGCAGATTCTTTGCGCGGTAGCCGAGCGCGCAGGCTCGCAGTTCTTCCTCCGTCGCCTTCGAAACTCGGGCCGCGCTGGGGAAGGTGTGGACCGTCACGCCGCAGATCGTCGCCCGCGTTCCAAAACGTTCTCGCAGCGCGCGCGACATCTGCCGGATGTGCGCCACCTGTTTCATCGAGGACGTAATGAAGGACGCGAGACATTCCCAGATCGGTTGCCGTATAATCCGCAGACCACTGCAATAGGTGCGTGCCGCGGTCATGGCTGGATCGGTGGGAAAGGCGGCGCAAATTTCACGCAAGCGATGATCGAGTGCGAAGTAGTGCGGAACATCCGCGGCCGCTTCGGGCGTGACGCGAAGTCGATCACCCGATTGCTCGAGGTAGACCGCGCGCGCGCCGATCAGTCCGACATGGCCGGCGCCGAGTTTCTCCCAATGAAAAACCTGCCCGGAGTCGAGCGTAAGCGAAAGATCGAAATCCGGGGCCTTGACCTCAATCAGTTTCATTTCCGCCAAGGATAACATCGGGCACTTGAAAAATCCGTGTTTCCTCCGTGTTCATCCGTGGCTAAATAA
>JBDUAE010000324.1:0-2828 GCA_040004805.1 Chthoniobacterales bacterium
GCGGCGATTGAGCGGGGAAATGTGCCGAGTGGGGGGACTGATTACGCGGCCTTGGTCGCGAACGCCGATGTCGTCTATTTTCCTGCGGAACGCGCGGCCTCTGGGGCGCGCTCCGAACCGTCGGCCATGCTGCTGGAGGCGTTGCGGCGAAACGGTGCGCCATTTGCGATCGGCTGGGACTTGCTGGATGCGAGTCAGCAACCATTGCTGGATGAGCTGGGGGGCAAGACGGGCCCGGCGCGGGAAGATGTGATCCGGCGTCTGGAATTTTCCGGCAGCAGCCGCGCGCGCGAGCACTGTCGCGCGATCTTACGGGAGGAACGGCTGCTGACGGTGCAGCATTTGGCTCTGAGTTGTCCGCCGGCGTTGCTCATGAAATTAGAAGCGCGGGAGCGGCTCACGCCGGAAGAAGAGAAAGAGGTGCCGCGCGGCTTCGGCGCGCCGCCGGGCGGGCTTGAAGGTTACACGGAACGCGCCTCCGCCAGCGCGGGCGAACCGGTGCGCTCGTATCGGGCAGAAGTGGCGGAGCAGCAGTTTGCCGCGGATAAAATCGTGCGCCATTTCCGCGCGGCGGGGATGGAGGGCAAGCTCCTCGTTTTCCTGGGCGGGAAGGATTTGGTGGCGGGGCAGGGGGTGCCGCATTACGTGGCGCTGAAATTGCAGGTGCGGCAACTCGTGCTCGACTCCAGCGGCACGGCGGCGGTGCGCCCGAAATTATTGACCCAGCGGGATTGAAGCGGGCGCTTCGAGATCGTAGATCGCGCCCCAGCTTCCGCTCGCGACCAGTTTCGCTTCTTTTTCCCATGGGCGCGTGCTGTCGGCGTAATTTGTTTTCTCGTTCCGGCCCCAAAAGAGGTAGCGCACGCGTAGGTCGCGCGCTTGTTGTTTCCAATCGACAGCGCCGCGCATGAGGGCTTCGAGTTTCTGGCTGACACGGGAGTAATCGAAACCCTGCGTCCACAAATGGCCGGGGTAGCCGAGAACCAATTTTCGGCCCTGGAGGAGGAGCGGATGATTATAAGTGGGGAAAGCGGCGAAGCGCGCGGCGGCGGGTAATTTTGCGATCGCGGCGCCGACAATGTCGACCTCCGCCCGATCGGCGAATTCGTAACCTTCGGGTTGGGCGATCAGGCCGCCGAAGAGAGAGATGAACCCGGACGCGAAAAGCACGAAGCAAATCCCGACCCGAAAAGGAAGTTCCCAGCGCGCGAGCAATTCCCGCCAAAGGAACGGTAGCATGATGAGATACGCCCAAAGGATGAGCTTAATGTTGTCCCAGCCCCACGGCGCGGTTTTGACGAAAAAGGCGACGAGAAAGATGAGGGCAGCAGGAGTGAGAAAAGCGACGGCGGCGTTCTTGCGAAAACGCCAGCCAGTTTCGCTCTGGATTGCGCGCCAGATGAGGAGGCCGACGAGCAGAATCACGAGTGGCCCGAGGAGGCCGAAGTTTTCGAACCAAAAGAGGACGAAGGATTTATTGAAATCGTCGAGGCCTTGCACCCAGCCGGGATGCCATTCCAAGAGCGAGCGGGCCTTGAAATGGTCCGTGATCGTCCAGACCAAAAACGTCGCAGGCAGAAATGCACTGCCGGCGAGCATTGCGAGTTGTTTCCGCATCGCCGCATCGCCTATGACGAAGAGGAAGGCGGCCACCACGCTCAACGCCATAAAAGTGTGGAGATGGAAAAATGGCATGGTGGCGTAGAGAGAAATCTCCAGCCACAAAGGCAGCGGCACGCGGCGGGAAGCGGTGTCACCGAAGAATTTCGCGCGCCACTGCACGAGCAGGAGCAAGCCAGCGGGGAGCGCGTAGAGCAGCCCGCGTTGCGTAACGAACATGGCGAGCGGCAGGCTCTTCCAGGCGATTGATTTGTCGCCCTGATAATCGAGGAACGCCCAGGTTTGGAGGATTTGGAATCCGGCGACGCCGCCATTGAAAAGAAAACCGGCGACGCCGAAATTACCGCCCCAGCGGTAGAGCGCGTAAAAGGTGGCGAGGCTGCCGAGCAGTGCCGCCCAAATCAGTCCGCGGGTGAGATCGAAACCGAGAAGCAGCAGCAGGCTATTAAAGAGATCGGTTCCCGCAGGATAGCGCAGATGACTGAAGACGTAGATTGGGTTTTCGGGCCAAAGCGGGACGCCGCTCGCGAAATTACGGATGTAAGTGAGATGAAGCGCGAGGTCGCCGAGGTTGTTTGGCGATTGCACCTTCAGCTGGTTGCCATCCATGTATAAGAGCCAGCAAAAGGCGCGGAAAGCGAAGAACCCGAAGCAGGCCGCGAGGAGCCAAAACCAGAGGGAGTGGCCGAATCCGCGCGAGGCGAGGGAGGGCGATTCGTCCTCCGTGACGAGGAACGCCCACACTGCGAACGCGGCGCCGATTACGCACGAGACGAAGGCGATGCCGCCGCCCAAGCCCTCCGCGACGATGCCGAGAAGTAACGCCGAAATTACGGCGGCATTGACGAAGGTGAGTCCACCTGCGAGCCACTTCATGGCGCAGGCGGCGATACGGCTCCGTGTCCGGCAAAATCGGGCGCGCGGTCCGGGAAGAATCGTTTAAAGACTTTCGCGCTCAGGAACAGTTTCGAAGTGTCCTGATAAGGGCGGATCGTAAACGGCATCGTGAAATACGCGTTCTGCAATTTTCCCGAAACCTCGTCGATCTTGTCCTCCTGCACGACAAGGAAATCGGCATCGAGCGGAGTGGGCAGGTTATCTTTCTCGTAGTAGCCGACGCGCGGGAAATCGCCCAAAATCCAGGGCAACGGATAGGCGCTGGTGCGAATCATGTGGCCGACGAGTTGATAGTAAACGGGATTCTGGTG
>JBDUAE010000325.1:0-2816 GCA_040004805.1 Chthoniobacterales bacterium
GGGTTCCGACAGCAGCGTCGCCCCAGCAACCAACCCGGGCTCACGGATCGACACGGTCACGTTGTCGTCTATTGTCTGCAACGGCACGGCGCCAACTGGTTCCGCGGTTTCGCGGAAGGTGCATGGCGGTTCCGGTACCTTCGACATCGCATTGCCGATGGTTCCCTTGACCGGGGCTGTGGGCGTCGAATGTCGCAGCGGTCCAGTTGTCGGAGAGTATCAAGTGGTCGTGACCTTCTCTGGGGCAGTGACCATGAGCGGTGCTTCCGTCAGTTCGGGCACGGGTAGCATTGCCAGTTCCACAGTGGCCGGTCCGGTCGTAACGCTGAATCTGTCGGGTGTGACCGACGTACAGCGCCTCGGATTGACGCTGGCGAACGTGAACGATGGCAGCAATATCGGTAACGTTATTGTTCCGATGGGAGTGCTCGCAGGCGACACCAGCGGGAACGCTGCGGTGAACGGTGGCGACGTGTCCCAGACGAAGGTGGCGGCGCAATCGGGTACCGTCTCGGCTGGAACCTTCCGGACCGACGTGAACGCGAATGGCACGATCAACGGCTCGGATGTTAGCCTCGTAAAGGCCAAGGCGGGCAACACTCTGCCGTAATTTGAGCTTCAGGGCGGCGGCTCTCGCGCAGGCGAGGGCCGCCCGCTCTTTGCTCGGTTGACAGGGCCCGTCTCTCCCCCTTTGGTTCTGTCATGAATCTCACCGCCAAGGCTCTTTTGAGTGCGCTATTTCTGGGCGCGCTTTCGACCGTGCAGGCCCAGTTAGCTTGGGAAAAAACGGAAATCGAACTTCATCCCAAGCCCGGCGACGCGGAGGCGGTGGCAAATTTCAAATACGAAAACAAAACCGCCAAACCGATTCAGATTAAGAACGTGCACTCCTCCTGCGGCTGCACGGTGGCTTCCCTGAAAAAGAACGAAGTCGCGCCCGGGGAAAAGGGCGAAGTGACAGCCACTTTTAAGATCGGTGGGCGCACAGGATTGCAACAAAAGACGATCACGGTGGAAACCGACGACTCCACCCAACCTGTCACCAACCTCCTGCTGAAGGCCGTCATTCCCGAGGCCGTGCAGATTCAACCGGCGTTTGTCCATTGGGACAGCGGTCAGAAGCCCACACCGCAAAAAATAACCGTCACGGCGGGACCGGGCACGACCTTGACCAAAATAGACGTCACCTCCACCCCGGATGAATTCACCACCAAGGTCGACCCGGGATCGAAGGCGGGCGAATTTGTCATCACGGTCACGCCGAAAGATGTCTCGAAGATGAGCACGGCGACGTTGACGATTAAGGGAGATCTCCCTCAAGTCTTTTACGCGACGGCGCGTATTACCGCGCCCTCGGCCGCGGGTCGTTAGACTAGTGAAGGGAGGGCTGTGGGGGCAGGCGCTCCTGCTGATAGCGCTCGCGTTGTTGCCAGCAATCGGGCAAGCAGTCTACTACGGCGAACGTGCGCCGTGGCAGGCGCAGCCGGTGACGAGCGATGAGGTGGACCTCGCGCAAGCTCAGGCGTGGGATGACTCGGTAATGTGGTTGGATGCGCGGCCTGACGCCCAATTCCAGCAAGAACATATTCCGGGCGCAATTCTTCTGAACGAAGATCGTTGGAACGAATTGCTCGGCCCCATGCTGGCAGCGTGGGCGCCGGACAAGCATGTGGTGGTTTATTGCAGCAGCCTGAGCTGCGGCGCCAGTCATGACGTCGCGCGTCGGCTGCGCGACGAAGCGCGTTTGTCGAATGTTTATGTGTTGCGCGGCGGTTGGGAAACCTGGCAGGCGGCGAAAAAATGAACGCGCGGCACGTCCAATCACCGATCACGAACGCGGGCGGCGGTGCGGGGACAAGCGGAGGTTCTTGGCGCTTCATCCTCGCTTTCCTCGTCGGCGCAGTTTTCATTTATGCGGGCGCCCTGAAAGCGTGGGACCCAGTGAAATTCGCGAGTGATATCCAGAACTTTCACCTCCTGTCCTGGCCACTTGGGATGCGGCTCGCGTTCTATCTGCCGTGGCTGGAAATCGTTTGCGGGCTGGCTCTGATCGTGGGCTGGCTGCGCACCGGTGCGGCGGGAATTCTGACTGCGCTCCTCGTCGTCTTCATCGCGGCCACGATTGCGGCAAGAATGCGCGGAATCGATCTGGATTGCGGTTGTTTCGGAAAAGCTACGAAGGATTTGCCCTTTGCCTGGCACTTGGCGATCGATTTCGCTCTGCTCGCGGCGCTGCTCGGTGCGTGGTTCTCCTTCCACAGTGCCGCGCGCCGGAGTCGTTAGACCGAGGCTGCTCGCTCTATTCCCACTCGATTGTGCTCGGGGGCTTGCTCGAGATATCGTAGCAGACGCGGTTGACGCCTTTGACCTCGTTGATGATCCGGGTCGAGATGCGCGCCAATATTTCGTAAGGCAAGCGCACCCAATCCGCGGTCATGCCGTCCTGGCTTTCGACCACGCGGAGCGCGATCGTATTTTCGTAAGTGCGCTGGTCGCCCATTACACCGACGGAGCGCACGGGCAGAAGGACGGCGAACGATTGCCAGACCCGATAATACCAATCGGACGCCTTCATTTCGCTGGCCACAATGGTATCCGCATCACGGAGAATACGCAGACTTTCGGGCGTGACTTCGCCGAGAATGCGAACCGCCAGACCGGGCCCAGGGAACGGTTGTCGGTAGACGACTTCTTTCGGCAAACCAAGCTGGAGACCAGCCTGCCGCACCTCGTCTTTGAAGAGTTGGCGCACCGGCTCCACCAGTTCGAAGTGCATTTTCTCCGGCAAGCCGCCGACGTTGTGATGACTCTTGATC
>JBDUAE010000326.1:0-2815 GCA_040004805.1 Chthoniobacterales bacterium
CTCCGTCGCGAACCAAGCCATCCAAAATTACATCGGCGACGCCGAGACCTTCATCATCACCGTCTCCACCGACGCCGAGATCCAGCCTGTGATGGAAGAGCACGGCTACGACGCCACTGAATTAGCCGCCGGCACCGCCCTCCTCCAGACCGCCGCCACTGCCTTCGGCGTCCGCCTCACCGGCGTCGCCGGCAAGGCAGGCAAACAAACCGACCTCGACACCGCCAGCACCAAGGCCCGCGAAGACTACGCCGCCTTCCGCGAGATCGCCCGCGCCGCCTTTCCCGAGCAGGCCGACCGCATCGGCCTCGGCCTCACCGGAAACGTCCCGCAAGACCTCCAGAAATTCATCACCCTGGCCCACACCAGTTACACCAACGCCCAGCAAGCTCCCTGGACCACCAAGATGACCATCCGCAACTACGCTAAAGCGCGCCTCCAAGCGCTCAACACCGACCTCACCGCCCTCACCCAAAGCGACTCCGCCAGCAACATCGCCGCCGGCGCCGCCGAAGAAGACACCACCGCCCGCGACCTCGCCTACAACGCCCTCAAAGAATGGATCAAAGAAGCCCACGGCGTCGCCCGCGGCGCCTTCCGCAAAAACGCCGGTGCGCTCACTAAATTGAAACTGTAAGCCAACGCGAAATCCGACGCGGCCATACGGAATAATTCGGCCTCTACCTCGTTAGGCGAAGAAGCGTCAATATGAAAGCGCGGTCCCGATGTATTGCCTAGTAGCAATAGGCCTCATGGCGGTCTATGTCGCATTGAAGCCGCTGAGCGAGGGGCTTTTCGACACAAGCATGTGGACCGCCAAGATTTTGGCTCCAGTCGACTCCGAAGACAACGCGTCTACAAAACAGTTCCTCAAGATCGGGCAAGCAGCGCTTATGGAGGGTTGGCTCAGCAACATTCCGATTATCTCCACCATCGCCTTTTTTTCCGCGATCGCTTTCGGCTTTTTCTGCAAGTGGTGGATGAGCATTGTGGTCTACTTTGTCGCCGTGACGCTAGGTGTTCTCGCCAAGCTTCTATTTACGCGCCCAGTGTCCCATTATCTTCCTCTCTTGCATCACAAGATGCTCAACCGGCAAATTGACTACAGAAAAAGCAATGACATTGAGAGAGCCGAAGCGGCTGAATCCTACTGTCTGGATCTAGCCGAACTTATTTGCATCTATCAAGATTCCTCGATCCGACCGCCCTCTGCGAAACAGCTTCTTCAGATTCCCTATGGCGATCGCTATTATTGGCTGGAGCAGGCTGCCGCGCACAACGCATAACCATGCGCTGCCGCCAACCGCTGGCCGTTTCGATGTTTAGTTTTCAGATACCTTCAACCCGCACATTTAACATCACGCTCGCTTCCGGCAACGGTGGCCTAGCGAAAACGGCGCCCCCCATGCTTGATTCCATTAGAACTGATCGTCTTCTACTCCGTCCGTTGCGACGTGAAGACGCGAGCGACTATCACGCGCTCGAAACTGACATTCGGGTGAAGCAATACCTTAATGGAGCGAGTAAACTCACACTCGAGCAGTATCAGGCTAAACTTGCTGCTGGTAGCGAGGGTCTGGCGTGGACTCTCGCAGTCACGGCCGAAGGCACCGGAACATTCCTAGGGCGGTGTGGATTTACGGAATACAGCGAGTTCTTCGAATCGATCGGCTGGGAGATCAACGTCGTGTTGCATTATGAGCAGTGGAGGCGCGGGTACGGCTTAGAAGTGGCACGCGTTTTGATACCGCTTGGATTCGCGGTGCTTGGGTGTGACAAGATCCTTGGTGTGGCTGACGCTGCGAACGGCGACTCACTTTCTTTATGCACGCGGCTCGGCATGACGTTCGAAAAAGACACTACGAGGTATGGACGATCGGCGCGGGTTTACTCCATCGCAAAAGAGCGCCTAACCCCTATGAGGTCATCAAGCGTGGTGTAGTCAGTTATTTATGATAAATCTTTTTCGTAAGAGGGTTCATGCTCCAATCGTAGAGCAGCGAAAGGAACTCGATCACTATCCGCCAGAGATTCGCGACCTTGCACTGAACGGGCCGGACTGTGACGCCCTACCAAACGCTACGGGGGATTTCGGCCGCAGTAGTGAAAACCCAATCCCCGTGAATGGCGTGACGGGGACCTTGCGGTATTTCTGGAAGCTGCGACTTCCGAGCGGCCCCGCATCGTATTTTCATCGGATCTGTAGCGCTCATTCGAAGCTGACGAGCCAACCGATCGACGTATACGAGACAGTTTCGGTCGACGCCACGCATTGGGATGTCCTGTTCTTTGATATTTATCACCCCCGCCGGTCGAACGTTGCGCCGCGCGGCTTCTATCTTTTTCCTTACGATAAACGTGTGGGCGATATTCCCTCTCCAGCAGGAGTAACTTTTCAGTTGGAGTCATTCCCACACGATCTACCGAATGCTCTGCCGAAGGATGACTGGCTCGAAGCATATGCCCGTCGCTGTGAAAGGGATATTGCGCGTTACACTTTCCGGCGCCCAAACGAACATCTGGCGCGGTTGCGCGACTTGCGTGTGGACCCAATAAATATCGTTACGGTTAGCGACGGTCTGACACTGTTTCGTCAACCGCCGACTAAGCGTTAAGGCAATCGGTGATAGGGAAGCAAAAGGTGTCACGAGCGACGCTAGCTTTGCCACCGGACAGGTTTACGGCTCGTCCGGCGGGGGCGATCAGCCGTGTGCGATCATCGCAAGCCGTTGGACCGCGCCGGCCACGCCGATAAACTAGCGACATGATTCATCACTGCATTCGCTACACGATCGATCCGCAGAAGGCGGCGGAT
>JBDUAE010000327.1:0-2814 GCA_040004805.1 Chthoniobacterales bacterium
GCCTGATCGATCGTTCGAAGCCGGACGCGCGCCTCTTTAGCCACAAATGCGGCACGGCTTACTACCTGCCCACATCGCGCTCTGTTGCCGCCGTCGAAACCGTCACCGCTGCAGCCGAGACCCTGCGCGATACCGACGCGCGTTTCGCCTCGCTTGGGATCGGACTCACGCACGGTCCACTCCTAGCCGACTTCGACTGGCGCGGCCGCGTCAAGCGCAGCTTCTTGCCCGTCGGCGTGGTAGCCAACGATGCTGCTCGGGCGGCCGCCGCCACCCAGAACGATCGCGAGATTTTGCGGACTCTTTCTCGGTGAGAGCAAAGCGTCACCGCACGAAAATAAATCCCACAATTTTCGCGCAGCGGAAAATATTCGCCTTGGAAGAGACGCGCCGTTTTAATCTCGACCAACCGATGAGTTCACGCCGCGTCAGCCTTGTATTCGTGTGGCTTGTCGCTCTTGTTCTCTTTAGGGCTAATAATGCTGTGAACTGTGAAGGATTTCGCGAGCGAGGGCGACGGATTCGCCGCGATCCCACCTCCTCCCCAGCGCGGACGTTCCGGTCGATGACGCGCTGGATCGTGAGCGCGCTCGTCGCGCTGCCCGCCTGCGCGGCGGCAGCCGCGGATACGGATGTGGTGCCTGTGCCGTCAAAGGAATGTGTGTTCGTGGTCCACGGTTTGGCGCGCGGGAACCGGTCGATGGCGAAGCTTTCGATGAGACTTTCCCGAGCCGGCTATGCAGTGGTGAAGGTGGATTACCCGTCCACGAAAGGCTCCTTCCGAGACATGGTCTTCGCGCTGGCGCGGGCCGTAGATCTACATGGTACCTCGTGCGGGAAGGTCCACTTTGTCGGCTATTCGCTCGGCGCCCTGGTGGTGCGCGGTTATCTCGAAGAGGCCTCTCTCCCGCGGCTGGGGCGCGTCGTTCTGATCGCTCCGCCGAATCACGGCAGCCAGATCGCGGATGCGCTCTCGCGTTTCCGAGAATTTGGAAAGCTGATGGGGCCCGTCGCCACTCAGCTCGGCACGGCGCCGGAAGATATTCCCGGTCAGCTGGAGTCACCGCGTTATCGGCTCGGCATCATCGCGGGCGATCGGTCGATCAACCCGCTGGGCTGGTTGTTCATCCCTGGCAAGCATGATGGCACCGTGTCGGTCGCGAGCGCTCGCCTGGACGGAATGAGCGACTTCTTGTTAGTCCACCGGACGCACCCTTTCATCATGAATGCGCCCGAAGTCGCGAAGGCGACGATACGGTTTCTTCGATCCGGAAGTTTCTAAGAGGGCTGGCGCGAGGACACGACGCGGTAACGGCTATCTCAAGCTCCTCGCGCTCAGGTAAACTGCGGCGGCTGGGTAATTGGCTTTGGTGAGCGCCTCGCTAGCGCTCCATCCTCTCAAACTTCGCGCTCTATTGACCTTGATCGCGCTCAGGACTGAGCCTGATAGTTAGCATGCGCAACGACCGGCATCGACGACAGTCTGGCCGTGATTGATCTGAAACGCTGCCGTCTCTACGGCATTCTCGATCTCGGGTATGTGCAGCCGGCCGAGGCGTTGGCGATGGCGGAGCGGTTGCTGGCGGGCGGAGTGGATATTTTGCAATTGCGCGCGAAACGCCAGAGCGCGGCGGAGATCGCGGAACTGGCGGAGCGCTTACATTCGCTCACACGCGCGGCGGGAGTTCCGCTCATCATTAATGATTACCCGGAGATCGCGCGCGCGATCGGCGCGGAAGGTGTGCACGTGGGGCAGGACGATCTTTCGCTCGCGGCCGTTCGCGCGGTGATGGGACGCGAAGGCGTGGTCGGGCGCTCCACCCATTCGCTGGCGCAGGCGCGCACGGCCGTGGCGGAGGGGGCGGATTACATCGGGTTCGGCCCGCTCTTCGCGACGCCGACGAAGCCGGACTACGCAGCGATCGGGTTGGACGAGATCGCGGCGGTGCATGCGGCGGTGTCGGTTCCGATTTTTTGCATCGGTGGGATCAAGCTGGAGAATCTGCCGGGAGTAATCGCGGCGGGCGCGCGGCGGGTGGTGATCGTCTCGGGCTTGCTGCAAGCGCCGGATGTCGCAGAGTATGCGCGCTCGGCGAAAGCGCTTCTCCATCCAGACCCATCACCACCCAGGCAGCAGGAATAAAATCATGTCCGTTCTCATCGTTGGCTCCATCGCACTCGACACCGTGAAGACTCCCGTGGAGGAGCACACCGATCAGCTCGGCGGCTCGGCTTCCTACGCGGCGCTGGGGGCGAGCTTTTTCTCGCCCGTGAATCTGGTGGGCGTGGTGGGCGATGATTTTCCGGAATCGGAATTCGCGTTCTGGAAAGAGCGCCGGATCGATGCGGCGGGCGTGCAGCGGGTGGCGGGGAAGACGTTCCGCTGGTCGGGCGAGTACGCGTGGGATATGAACACGCGCGAGACGCGCTCGGTGGCGTTGAACGTGTTCGAGCACTTCCGACCGGAGTTGCCCGCGTCGTATAAAAAAACGGACTTCGTTTTGCTGGCGAACATCGCGCCGGCCTTGCAATCGCATGTGCTCGATCAAATGGAGAAGCCGCGCTTCGTGGTGGCGGACACGATGGATCTCTGGATTGCCACGACGCGGCCGGATCTGGATGCGCTCCTCCCACGAGTGGACCTGCTCATTCTCAACGACAGCGAGGCGCGCGAATTGACGAAGGAGACGAGCCTGATCAAGGCCGGGCGAAAGATTCTGAAGAGCGGGCCGAAGTTCGTCGCGATCAAGAAAGGCGAACACGGCGCGATGCTCTTCGGCGAGGATGAATTCTTCAGCTGCGGCGCGTATCCGC
>JBDUAE010000328.1:0-2814 GCA_040004805.1 Chthoniobacterales bacterium
AAATCCAGCGCGCGTTCCGCCGTCATCTGCAGGAACATATCCGCGGAGGAAAGGTGCGCCGTCTCGCCATTGTCGGGGTCGTTGTAGAATTCCGCGTTGGCTGCGCGAAACGCCACCCATGCCTGCTGCGCCTTCTCCAGTTTCGCCTTCTGCCCAGCGGATGCCCGCTCCAGCACCATGTCGTAGGCCGTCTGCAAGCGCTTATCCTGTTTCGCCTGTTCTTCGCTCATGCATTTCACCATCGCGCTCGTCTCGCCCGCGCCCTTTTCCATGCACGGCGTGTATTCCGGGCTGTATTGCGCATCGATTCCCGCCGGTGGCTCCGCCGCGCCGGCCGCTGCGTAGGAAAGTGAAAGCAAAGCCAGACAGAGTGCGCGCAAGGGGAGGTTCTTCATGGACGATATTAATCTCGAGCAAGCTCCCCCGCGTGCGCGTTTCGTCAATTCGCCAAACTCATTCTCCAGCGTTGACATCGCCCTCGCCGCCACGGTTTAATCGGTTGGCGGCCAACATTTACCCGCGCATTCCATCCCTCACACACGAAAGGAAATTATGATCATGAAACACAAATTTGTCGTAGCCGCGTTCATCGCGGTGACGATGGCCTTCAGCACCGTTGCTCAAGCCATTGGGTTCAATATCGATATCGGCGACCGCGGCTACTACAACCACGGCCCTCGTTATTATGATGGCGATTGGGCTTACATTTGGGTTCCCGGGCACCGCTATCACGGTCGCTGGATCCATGGCCACTACCGCCGCGGCGAGCGCCGCCACTGGCGCGGCCACTGGCGCCGTTAATCGCTTCCGCGATTAATCCGTCGCAGTTTTCGAATCAGAAGACGCCGGCTCGTGGGAGCCGGCGTTTTTCTTTGTCTCGTCTTCCAGCGCGACGAAAAATACTTCGCGATTTCGTACCACGAAATCGCAATCTTGGTGCATTGTCGCGCCCCCGGCGGTTTATCCCCCGTCGGTCACCCTTCTGCGGCGCCCTCCACCTCCGCGGGAAAAATCCGCTTCCCACTCATGAACGCCCTCCTTCTTAAAGCCGCCACGGCCGTCGTCCCCGACAACGAAATCCTCGTCAACATGGTCCGCCTCCGCGTCCGCCAGCTCATCAATGGCCACCGCCCCTTGATCGCCGCCCCGCCCGCGATGGGCTTTGCCGACATCTCCCTCAGCGAGATCGCCCAGGGCAAGCTCACTTTCGAGAAAATAACCGACGCCCCCGCCCTGGCCGACGCTACGCCGGCCGTGATCGCGTTTCCCGCCGCGAAGTCAGCCAAGAAAAGAGCCGCGTAAAGCTTTCGGGCTTTCGCCTTCGGGCGCAATCTTCAACTGAGCGCCATCACCACATTGCTGTAGCGCTCCGCACCCGACACATCCTCTCCGATCCAATCCGGCGGGATGAAATCGCGGCAACTCGCCTCGTCGGGAAACTCCACCTCCGCCACCACCACGCCCTCGTGCCGGCCGGTGTAGACATCCACCTCCACCATCCGCTCACCGCAGGGCACCTCGTAGCGCGTCTTCGTCAGCCGCCGTCCCTCCGTCCCCGGCCATAACGCCGCAAACTGCTCCGCGGTAAGAGCGATCTCCCGCTCCTCCCGCGCATTCCCCATTCCTCGTTTGTAGGTTAACGAGCACACCTCGCCCGCCCGCCGCAGGCGCACCTGCACCCCGCCGCCTTCCACCGCCAGGTATCCCTGCTCGATCGAGCGGTGCGGATAACTCGTCAGGTTTTCCGGCATCCGCGTGAGCAGAAACTTCCGCTCAATCTCGAGCGCAGATCCCTTGGAAAAGTCAGTCATGGTCCGAATCGAAAGCAGCGCGACTATTCAATAAACTCCAGGGAGAAGTCGGCTAGTCCGCTTCATATAAGCGACATATCGCTCCCCGAGCGCACCCATCAGCGCCTCTTCCTCCACCGTCATCCGGTGCAGGAGCGCTGCCAGGATCGGAAGCATCAGTACCAGCAACGCCGCCCAGTTAGCCAACGAAAGTCCGAACCCCAGAAACGCCAGCAACACTCCCGTATACGACGGATGTCGCATCCAACGAAACGGGCCGCGGTCCACCAGTTCATGATCCTGCGCGATCTGCACATCCACTGTAAAGAACCGCCCCAGCACCACGATGGCCCACCACCGCAGCGCCAGCCCGAGCACAAAGATTGCCACCGCTACCCCTCGCACCGTCCCGGGGAAGGGGAGAGCCGCGCCGCGAAAATGAGAAGCCGTGTAAAGCGAAGCGGCCACACTCGACAAGATCACCACCCAGAGCACTCGCAGCGTGCTCCGATCCTGCCGCACCCCGGTCCCGCGCGACCGGCGCGTCGCCGAGAGCAACAGCTCCGACGCCCCATAAAACAGTCCCAGCCAGGCAGAGGTCGTCATCGTCGCCGACCGTACGTCACCGCCGGCCTTCCGTCACGACCTTCCGTTTTCCGCCTGCCCGAGCTTAACGCCCGTGCGAAATCTGGATCGATGGATCCAGCGCCGCCAGCGCTTCTCCGGCCGTCGAGCGCCCCGTGCTCTGCAGCTCATCGTGGGTAAAGATGCGCACATTGTAAGGCGTCGTCGTCCCAATCGAACGCACCTTCACCTTCTGCGGCACCATCGATCCCGTCACCATCACATACCGCTCCTCGTCATTTTGATCGAGCAACCGGCTTTGCTGATGCGCCTTCCGCGGCCCCGCCAACGCCACCCCCGGCAGAACCACCGCCACCGCCACAGCAGACACTACCACTCTCGTAAGACTGGATAATTTCATCAGACAATATCCAGCCGCCATCCCCTCCGCGCAAACGCA
>JBDUAE010000051.1:0-9427 GCA_040004805.1 Chthoniobacterales bacterium
GAGGATGCACTAAGACTTAGACTGGATTAGATCGATAGTATTGCGCTATCGTTCGCCTCGGACCGGTCGCGAGACTTTGTTGCATTTTCGGTGGAGCCGATTGGGAAGCGTGCCTACCCTTGCTAGCGTCACACGGACGCCTTCCGACAATCGCAGCGCACCAGACTTTACTTGCGGTCTGCCATCAGACTGCCCGATCTCCCTGCACTTAGATCGGAATCGTCCCGGAGTGACCAAGCGGCCGCGCGCATTCGCCCCGAGTCATCGTTTCAAGTCTTCGGTTGTCCAAAGAGTGAAGGTGCGATGATCGCAGCGCGTTCTGCCTCTCCACGTTTTTGGTATGCGCCCGAACGCGCCGACGAAATTAAATAGCATTGCCGCATGGAGCGTGGATGCCCGATGTGTTGCCGCGGTTGCGACGACGAGATTGAGTGTGATAGCAACTTTTTCCTAGGATCCACATCAAACGCAGCGCGGCCAGATTGCTTCTTTTCGTTCCCGGAAATGTCGATGGCCCTCGGCGGTGTTTCTGCCGGGCGAGAGTAGCTGCTTATTACGACCAATGAGGCGTAACTGAGAGCCGACGCTAGAAGCGATGACGACACCTGAGGCTGTCACGGCGAAAGCCTTGGGTGCCGGTCCACACCGGCTGCGAATGGATCCTCTCGCCGAAAGGGAAATATACGCATTTCCTGGCCTCCCTCTCGAGACCGCGGACGGCGAGAAAACTCCGATGGCGTAGCCGAAGCTTTCGCAACTGGGGTCTCAATCTGGAATTGAGAAGTGTGTGCGCGGCCCGGATGTTCAAACGTTTTAGCGAGCCGCGTTTTTCGTTTTCTTAGAAGGCGTCCGAGCTTCGCAACCAGCTTCGCGATAGCTTTATACAGATCAATGTCTACGGCGCGGCCGTGGGCGTCCCGCCCGGGCAACGAAAGCCGGGCGCTGGCTGAGAACCGGGTCTCCGCGCCACCGTGGCGACGAAGAACAATCTCGGCTGCAAGCATATCGTTGGCAAAACGGGTCACGGGGCTGACTTTATCGTGCACGAAACGGCGGACGCCATCACTGAGATTGAGGTGGTGAGCAGTAATGTGGATCGGGAGGTTAGTCATAAATGTAAGCTGTCAATGAAGCAGGCGAGGCAATCTGGTTGTCCGCGCCTCGGGCGCGACCCTTCGAAATTGGTTGGCTCACTCCTTCCTGATGCGGAAACGAGGCATGTCTCCACTCGTCGCGGTGAGCTGGTCGCGGCATTTCTGCACGAAAATCTTCGCATTCGCACAGCGCGGGACCGCCGATGATTCGCGTTGCCGCTTCCACGAGCAGGTCAATCCGCGTCGCGACCTGAAAGGGCTGCGCTTTTAGAAACGGCGCGACGGGCGGAGCGATCGCAATGAAGCCCAAAGGGGTTTCGACCTGTCGGCCATTGGCGGCTTCATACAGACCACGGATTACTTGCTTGAACCCCGCTTCGTCGTCGAAGGGTTCGATCCGGACGTTGGCGCAGCCAAGCGGCAGTGAAAAGACTTTTGCCAGGAGCTGCTCGAAAGGCAGGGCGAGATCGATTTCGGTTGTTTTCATGAGAACACCTCCTCGCTTGCAGGGAGACTCGCTGGGTCGCGTTGGGTTCGCCCACGGCGGGCAAACATGGACGGCCGATCGTGCCGGAAATGATGGGCACGGAATTTTAATAAACCAGCACGCGCCGTCTTTGAGATTCGATTTCTCCGACTCGCCGGTTGGGCGGCAGCGTCGCTGCCACAAACGTCGCAGACACGTCCTGTATTCGCCGGTTTGGTGTGAGGCTTGATGCGAGCTGGCACAGAGGTCGCCGGCATCGGGGGGATCACGATATTGCGCAATTCGTTTTGCACGATAAGCGCCCCCAATAGAGTGCGTTTGGCATCCTTCGCCTCGTCGCGCTCAACGGTCGGATCAGTGATGGTGCGATGGAGGTTCCAGATCCGCTCGGACAAATCGACGGGCGGCGGACGACTGAGGTTGCGCTGACGGGAGGAAGAAGAGTTCAGGATGATCATGTCGGTTCGGTCTTCAATGACGTGTCCAGTTTATCGTCCGACTCGTCCCGCGACTAAGACTGCTATTGGATTGGACTGATAACTTTCGGCTATGTATCGTTTCGCCGATGGAGTGGCTAAATTTTCACCACCTGCGGTACTTCTGGACGGTTGCGAGAAAAGGCGGCGTCCGAAAAGCCGCCGAGGAGCTTCATGTCTCACAGCCCTCGATCAGCGCGCAGCTTCGGCTGCTCGAGGAATCACTGGGAGAAAAACTTTTCAAGCGAGCCGGGCGAACGCTCGTGCTCACTGAAATGGGAGAGCTCGTCCTGACCTATGCCGACGAAATTTTCTCTTCGGGACGTGAACTGATGAATGCGGTGAAACAGCGGCCCGGCGGACGTTCCCTCCGACTAAATGTCGGAATGACGGACTCCATTTCCAAGATGATGGGATTTGAATTCCTCAAACCTGCGCTCACTTTTGCCGAACCCGTCCATGTCGTTTGTCGAATGGCGGCGATCGAACCTTTGATCGCTCAATTGCAGGCGCATCGGCTCGACATCGTGCTCGCGGATGAGCCAGCGCCGAGCGGTCTTAAGGTAAAGGCGTTTAGTCATCGCCTCGGCCGTTCCGGGGTAACTTTTTGTGCTGTGCCGGCGGTTGCTGAGAAGCTCCGGCGGAATTTCCCACAGTCCCTGAATGGCGCTCCGGCATTGCTGCCAACAGAAAACATGGGCATGCGGACGGTGTTGGAAACGTGGTTCGATACGAAGGGGATTCGTCCTCGTCTCGTCGGCGAATACGAGGACTCCGCGCTGATGGTTTTTTGCGCCATGGCCGGACGCGGCTTTACCGTCGTGTCCACTGTGGCGGCTCGAGCGGTCATGAAACATTGGGGCCTGAAAGTGATCGCGCATGTCGACGAATGCGGAACCGAGTTCTATGCGATCACCGTTGAACGTCGGCTGAAACATCCTGCGGCGCTTGCCATCACCCAGCACGCGTATACAAGCTTGTTCGCATAACAGCGTCGGCTAAGCCGTTCTCTGCGTCTCGCAATCCCGGCGTTCACCACCTGCTATCGGCTCGAAAGCTGGACCGAGGCTCGGACTGGTCCGCTATTCTGCGGAACGGTGGGTTTGCACTATCAAGCGAACGGCCGCAGTTGCTCCCAGAAGTATAACTTTTGTTTCAGGCTGCCAGGCACGACGAGCACCGGTGAGCGGGCATATCGCACCACGTCTTCTGCCACGCTTCCAATGAGCACGTGCAGGAAGCCGGTGCGCCCGTGCGTGGACGTGATGATCAGGTCCGCCTTGATTTCTTCCGCGTAATCGCAAATCCCTTCGGCGGCTTCGGACGTCGTAATGTGAGTTTCAAACTCCACTCCCGCGAAATCGCATCTCGTCACGAAGTCACGCATAAGAACTTCGGTGGCGGAGTGCGCTTCTTCTGGTGTGGGACGAACGTTGTAAAGACCGTAGGGGTTCGGTGTGACGAAATCCTGAGTGCTGAAAGCGTGGAATACTACCAGCCGCGCACCGAACTCGCGTGCAAAACTGATCGCGTAGTTGAGTCCTTCCACGGATGCTGTCGAAAAATCAGTTGGAACCAGAATCGTTTGGATTCGGAGCTGTGTATGATCGATTACTTGCCCTTCATCTGAACGAACCACAATGACAGGCACCGAGCTATGCTGCACGACACGCTCGGCGTTGCTCCCGAGAAACAAGCGCTTCAATCCATTCCCGTCGCTAGTAGACATGACGACAAGATCCGCCCCGATCTCTTCCGAGAGGCGACAAATTTGATCAGAGGGACGCCCGAGCCTTTCATGGAAGTTGGCTGAAACCGTTCCTCTGCTTGTCCGTTTAAAGCGCTCCTTCAGGGCGCGCGCTCCTTCCTCTTCCCAAGCCACGGGATCGCTGGGAATCAAAGCAATGTCAGGAGGGACGTGATCGATTTCGCTGACGTGGATGAAATGCACCGTGGCGCCGAACTTCTTCGCGAGGCCACCGGCGTAATGGGCCGCCTCGATAGATCGCTCCGAGAGATCACAAGGCACGAGCACCGTAGTGATCTTTGCCGACCCCCGGTGGCGGCTAGGCGCGTTGAGGCGACGGACACCCGTGAGGGCGTGTGACGTCCAATCATTTTCAGCATGCGGCCGATCAAGATCGGCTTCGCTCTTAGCTAAAACAGACTGCTTCATATCAATTGAAGAAAACACGCATGCCTTGGATGAACGGCCACGCCACGGCGGCGATGATTATAACCGCGAAAATCACGGTTTCTTTCGCAAAGTTGTCACGCGCCTGAGCATCGTATTCGCGGCCCAAGTTTAGGAATGACCGCGCGCTCTTGCTCACCATCGGCTGGCTAGTAGCTCGCCCGCCGTAGGCACCGGCCCGGAGATGAGCATTCATCGCGAGCACTTCAGGGGAACGATCATTGAACGTCCTTAGCGCAAAGCTGCGACGCCCACGCCGAATGGCTGTCAGCGGATCGTGGTAGTTGATAGTTTCGTCGTGGATCTTTTTTCGGTTCATATTTCGAACTCCAGGCAGGCGGATGATCTTGTAATCGCTGCCGGCAGTGATTGTTGAATGGGTTTGGTCAACTCCGTGCTTCAATGCTGCAAACATAGAGCGCGGTCGGTTCATCGACCAAGACTGCTATGTGAATGGAGTGATCGCTTTTGCCTATACGTACTCTTGCAAGCAGGATGGGTTTGCCGCGCCGGGGTTTCCTCCGCGGGCAGCGACCAGCCATGATGGCGGAACACGGCTGCGATGAATCTTCGCAAATGCCGCAAAGTCATCCCTCGCCTGTCGGCCAATAGATAAGTCCACGCGAGAAGCTGCAGTCTTGTTCGTAACTTGGCCCGGGGGATGACAAGGGACTCGTCGAGTTCAGTAAATCGAAGAGTAAGTTCGCGCGAGTTGATCGTGATCTGATTGTTTTCTTGGCTCATAGTTATTATGGTTGCGTGACGCGTGGCTACCCGACGAAACCCAGGTAACCGTCGACGTGTCGTTACAAAACGGCGTCCCTCTGGTCGTCCTGCCGGCTAAGTCATTCAAGACTCGGCGGATGACCTAGCCTCAGCGCTAATCCGTCGGTATTCGGGGATGGGTCGCCGCCGCTGAGAACCTAGCGGTTATCGTCGCCATCGACTACGACTCGTAATCGAATAGAACGATAGCTTTACGCTATCTACTTATCCTCCGACTCGGTTGAATAGATCACCGGACTCGTCGGTCGCTTCTGCTCTTGGCAGGCGCGGGAAGATCGAAGTATGGCGGCCGACGATCGCTTTCCGAGGAAATGATTGAGCGCGCAGTTGCTGGCGACGTTGCCGTTTTAGAAGGTCGGAAAGTCATGCCGCCGCGGCAGGAAGCAAAGATATCGGCGCAACCAGCGGGCGAACCGCGTAGCGTTCCCGGACCAATTGAGTAAACGCCGGCGCGAGCGACTCGATTTCACCACGTTGGAATTGTTTTTCGACGGCGCGGAACTCTGCGGCGAGGGGTTCGTCGCCGAAGACCTCATGAATCCAGCGCGAAAAATCACCGCGTCGCGCATGGGCCTCGAGAGCCGTCTTGGGGACACGTTCCTGTAACCTGACGAATTCTTTCAGTGTCCGCACGGGTGGGCCGAAACGCTGTCCGTTGCAGGTGAAGACGAATGCACGCTCCACGGGCATCGGGACGTCGACGTATTTCGTGCGGTGACGCACATGGGATGTAATTCGACGAGTGATCGTGAACCGCTTTGGCAGTGACGTCGCGTTTGTCTGCGGCACGATCGCCGCCTCGTCGATTTCCAAGCTCGCCAGCAATTTACTCCATTCCGGCTCGGCATTCTCGACGCCAGAGAGCGCGACAAGAGCTCGGATCTCATCGCGATTCGTGAATGGTGTCAGGATGGTTGACTCGACGGCGCGCAGGAGATCTGGATGGAGTTGCGAAGGGCGATAAGTGACGAGGACGTACGCCGCCAACTCAAAATCTACGCAGTCGACCAGGTTTGGGTGATGCAGGAAATAGTGCGCCTCGTCCACCACGATCCAATGCGGCAGACCAACGCTACGACGGAGCGACGCCAGCATCGGCAAAAGGTCGTGGACATAATCTACCTTTTGCTCGTGGCTGAGGGACGAGAGGTCGAGCACAAGGCTTACATCGGGATAGCGCAGGGCACGCGCTACTTCCTCCAAACGAGGAGGCTTTTCGGCCGCGCGAAGGACAACAACGCCCGGAAGAGACTCGAACGTTCCGTAGTCACCTTCTGGGTCAATGACGCACAAACAGTAGCCCTGTAGAATAAGCTGTTCGCAGAAAAGTCCCGTGATCCAGGACTTCCCTGATCGCGGATCACCCGCGATCAAGATGTTCCTTCCGTGAATCGCCGTTTCCACAATCTCACCCGCCTTCGTGTGGCCGAGGAGAATACGTCGAGTGTCGGCGCGATGCTGCGGCAGCTTCGTATTTGCACTGACCTCGCGGATATATCTGCCGACTGCGGCCGGTCCTGTTCCCGGAACAACATCATCGGCGATCTCGTGCAGCGTTTTACTTCCCCAAGCCGCGGCTGCACCGATCTCGCAGGCGTCGAGCATGGCGTGGTCGTTCTCAGCGTCACCGATTCCGATGCAGTTATGCAACGACAGTCGAAGTGTTTTGAGGCTTTCGCGCAAGCCGGTAGCCTTGCTGATCCCCTGCGGCAAGACCATGACACGGTTCCGATTAAATAGAATGGTGAGCGGTAGTTCGAGCCTTCTAATCGACGCCAGGATTTGCGGCGCTGAGTCCGCACTCGCTTCGATAATGCAATCGCCGAAATCGCAGGCGACTTCCAGCCGGCAAAGCTCATCAAGCAACGCCTGCGAAGGCCCCCGCGCGAGAGCACGCGTTCTCCCGCTGGGGAACGCGAGCACCGCTCCATTCTCTGCCACAATGGCATCGAACAATCCTTTCTCTGGTAAAACGCGTTCCAGGTCAGAAAGAATGCGGCCCGTTACGAGGATCACTACGACTCCGCGCGACTTTGCTTCGGAAATCGCGGCAAGAGCATCAGGATCTGCCCGTCCGTTGGATGCGATCGTGCCATCGTAATCCAACGCAATAACACTCAGCTTCATTGGTTCGGTTAAGAAAAAGCACGCTTCAGCGGTCGAAGTCTCCCGCAGCTTCGGGTTGATAGTGAACCCTGGTCACCTTCATCCGGCGCACGCCTTGCGGAACTTTCCACTCAAATTCATCCCCCACGCGATATCCGAGCATTCCCGCTCCAATGGGCGCGAGGACGGAGATTCTCCCCTCATCAATGTTCGCGTCCGGAGGAAATACGAGGGTGAAGGTGACGATCTCGCCGCTTTCGAGGTCAACCATCTCTGCACGTGAATTCATGGTTATGACATCGTTCGGCACCCCGTGCGGGTCGACCACAACGGCGCGTTCTAACTCTTGCGTCAGAGCCAGCAAGTCACCGCGTGAGCGTGAATTCGACGCATCGACTTCTGCCAGCAGGTCATCGAGACGCTGCTTATCCTGGCTGGTAATGTGAATCGGGCTCTTCGTGGAAGTCAAGGAAGCGGCGGGCTTAGATATCGTTGGCATCAGCGAAACTTACGTTTGCCCGAGCGACGAACCATGACTTAAGATCGATCCAATTGATAGTTTTTGCCTAAGTGCAGCGGCTTTCAGCAGATCCCGCCTTTCTATCAACGGTCCATTCCTGCACGTCCGCCCGCCCGGTCCAAGCGGCGGGCTTACCAATGCTCTGAGGGCCCGCTGCAATGCCGCCATGCCCTTGCGTTTCCGACCTTCGGACGAATCGGAATCGCGCATTGCCTATGACTCTTATTCAAACGCAACGATAGTAGGTCACTCAAATGGCGAAAAACAAAGCGCGGTCCCAGGAAAACATAGCGCGCACGGGTGCCGAGGAGATCAGTGAAGCTGAGATCGATCAGAACCTGATGGGGACATTTCCGGCGAGCGATCCGCCGTCGTGGACACTCGGTGTTGAACGCCTAGAGAAGCCGGCCAGTGACCACCTGGCGGAGTAGCGCCAATACTGCGGCGGCAATAACTCGGGTGTGTCGAGGTTAAGCGGCACCTGTTTCCATCTGTGAGGAATACTTGCCCTGGGCCGCGAAGCTGTTGCACCCCGTCGCGATGGGCTCAGGCCGCACGTCGTGAACAACATCTCACGATCGCTCCGGCGGCTCTCCTCCGTTAACGGAATGTCGAGCGCTTTGAATCGCTTTCCGATCGTTGGCTTGCGCACGGCAGCCAGGCCCAAGGGCGGCCCGCCCGCTCGGAGGCTCCCGCACGGGCGGGAATCACACGCCCATTTCTCTACGGGGTTCTGACGCCTGTGGCGGAGGGCAGCGGCCGTTTGCGCGAC
Source organism: Chthoniobacterales bacterium (assembly GCA_040004805.1). Classification (GTDB taxonomy): domain Bacteria; phylum Verrucomicrobiota; class Verrucomicrobiia; order Chthoniobacterales; family UBA10450; genus JACCTI01. The sequence continues at coordinate 8,436 of JBDUAE010000051.1, forward strand.
TCAAGAAAGGCGGTGAGATCGGCCAGCTCTTCGGGTTTCAACGATTTGCCAAAAGCGGGCATGTTTACGCCCCCATTGACGATGCGGATGACGATGTCGCCGTGCGTAAGGCGATCGCCGACATAGGTGAGCTCGGGGCCGCGCCGGCCGCCGTGACCTTCGATGAGATGGCAATTGAGGCACGCTTTGCTTTGGAAGAGGCGCGCGCCTTCGAAGACTGGGCCGCTGGTCGCTCCGATGATTTCTGGCGTCAGCGGGACGGGATCGAAATTTGGCGACCAGGGCGAGCGCGCGCCCGCTATCCAAAGCGAGCCGATCATGATGACGCTGAGGAGCACGACCGCGATCGACCAAGGCCGCCGCGACGGTGCGCGTTCGCCCCGGTTGTTGAGGATTGGGACGACGAGTAAGAGCAAGCCGATCACGACTGGGGCCAAGATCATGACGTAGCCTTCCAACTTTGGCGGGATGAGTGCGAGAACGGCGAAGTACCAGAGCAAATACCAGTCGGGTCGCGGGTCGGCTTGCAGGACGCTGGGATCGGGCGGCTTGTCGAGCGCGGGCGGGCCCACGTAGATCGCGAGCAGGACCAGCGCGATGAGCAAGGCCGTGCCAAAAACGAAATCTCTCCAGGCGCCTTCCGGCCAAAATGGATGTCCCGTTTTTTCGAGTAGCTCGTGATATTCCTTTTCGTAGGTCTCGGGATGGACGGGTTTGCCGGCGGTGGGCGGTTCGGCGATGCCGTGGCGCAAGACCAATCGGAGATGGAGCGCGATGAAAGCGATGAGCAGAGCCGGCACAAGAAAAACATGGATGGCGAAAAAACGGCTCAAGGTCGCGCCGCCAATCGTTGAACCGCCGAGAATGAATTGGGCGAGCCAGTTCCCGATTAAAGGAACGCGCCCGGCCTGTTCCGCCGCCACCACGACTGACCAGGTGGCGTTTTGGTCCCAGCGCAAAAGTTGTCCGGTAAATCCCATGACCAGCGTGAA
>JBDUAE010000052.1:0-9424 GCA_040004805.1 Chthoniobacterales bacterium
GCGCGATTCGGAGATTCCTAAAAGGGCGACCACGCCTTGAGTTGCAACGTGTCTGCATCGACTCCGCCTTCGCTGCCAAACAGCGTGACCCGCACGGAATCCCGGCCCTGCACCTCCAGCATGGCATCATACTGATTCCCGCGATTCTCGAGCACGCGCACCAAGCGCAGTCCGCAAAATAACGGCAACTCCTGTTGCACCAAGATGCCGTAATCCGTGGTGGCCCCACCATTGGTGCGATAGGCGACCACTTCCGTCCGGTCCATCGCCACCTTCCGCAATAGCTGACAAGTCGCGTCGTCCGCCGGTGACATCGCGTGCCCCTCAAAAAGCCAAACCAGCGGGATCAGGAGTGACGCTGGGATCACAAGGAATCCCACCGCGCTGCCGCCGAACACGCGCGCCAGTCCACGCCATCGCCACAGGATGAGGACGAACGCCGGCACCGGCAACAGCAGAGCAAGACAAAGCGTGAGCGTATTCAAAAGTGGCGCGGTGAAGGCCAGCATGGCGCCGGCATTCCAACGCCCACTTCCATTCCAGAGCAGAGCGGCGAAGACGGCGAGCAACACGAGCGGCAAAAGCGCCGCGATCCGGTTGCGCGGGGAGTTGCGAGTTGCCGGCGGTGGCTGCGCGGGAGGGCCCGGGAGAAGATCCGGTTCGGTCATTCGTCCGTGATCCTAGTCACGCTGTCCGTTTTTTGAGATGCTCTTTTGGTTTCTTAAAAAAAGCGGGAAGCCCTATTGGGGTCCCGATTCTTCGATGTTCTGGAGGTGTGGGCCGAAGCGGGCGCCGATGGTTTTGGCGGAGCTGAAGAGGAGGAGGTAGAAGGCGATGACGGCGAGGGCGCTGACGGCGGTAATGGTCCAGTGCAGAGTGCGCATGCGGGAGAGCTTGGGGAGGTAGGCGATGCCGCCAAAGACGCTGAGGATGACGACGACGGCGTCGAAGCTGCCGCGTTGCCAGTAGCTGCCGCCGAGGTGAAGCCACATCCCGAATTCATCGAAGGTGAGCGCCATCCCGATTCCATAAATGACTGCGCAGAATTTGCGGAGGGAGTCGCTGGGCTGGGTGACGAAGACAAGGACGGCGCCGGCGAGGGCGAGGAGGAAGATGCCGTAGTTCAGATGATGAATGTGGGAGCCGCGGGCGTGGAGGAAGAGGTTCGGCAGGCGCCGGGTCATGATGAGGATGACGAGGACGCGGGCAGTGATGAAGGTGAGGAGGAAGGCAAAGAAGACGCGCCGGGCGAGGCGGCGGACGGGGACGGGGCCTTTTTCGGGCGCTTTGACGGTGGGCATGGCGCGGAATTAGTGGGCGGTGTCGGCTGTTCCCGGGAGGAGAGTGACAGTGATGGCGCTGTGGCTTTCTTCGCTGTGGCCGAGGCCGCTGCCGCTGCTTTCGTGAGCGGAATGGGTGACGATGAGCCGGTTGCCGACGGTCTGGAATTCCCGGGCGTCGTGCTCGTGGATGCGGTAGCTGAGGAAGAATTTACTGAAGCGGGCGTGCAGGTCGCGGTCGACGGCGATGGGGATGCCGGTGCGATCGAGCCAGAGCTGGAGGGTGCCGTCGGATTCTTTAAGGATTTTGCGGGCTTCGGCGTTGAGCCGGAGCTGGACGCGGAGGAGGAGGCGACGGGCTGGTTTACCCTGGAAGGTGCCGGGTTTGTCTTCGAGGAGAGTGGCGTGCTCGAGCCAGCGGCGGAGGGGATCGGCGGCATCGACGAGGGCGAGCGCGTCGCCGGCTTCGAGGGCGCCGAGCGTAGCGAGATCCGTCTGGGCGGCGTCCGGGTCGGCTAATTTTTCCCAGGCGGCCTGGCGGGATTGTCGGATCTGCTCTGGGGTCCAATTCAACCGTATGCCGTCGGGGCCGTAGTCGACAATGACGGCGGTGAGGCCGGCAGATTGCTGTTTGCGTTTGTCGCTTTCGCCGCCGGCGTTGCTGGCTTTGATCTCGACCCGGGCGCGGAGCGGCTGGTCGCTCTGCATTTTCGCGAGCGTGGCGCGGACGTCGGCCAAGCCATCCGCGCGCAGGAGCGCGGGAGCGATGAGGAGGAGCGGGAGGAGAAAGCGGGCGCGCGGCATTGGATGACCCGCCAAGGTAGACTGGCCTGCGCCCGGCAGCAGCGGGGAATCGTGCTGCCGGGCGCGAGCGGAAAGCGTTGGCTTACTTCTGGCGTTTGTAAGTCATCGTGGCCGCGCCGTCGACGCCGGTGACGGACATTTCGTCGCCGGTGATGGTGATGGGGGAGACGACGGCGCCGGCGGCGGCCATGGGGCCTTCGAATTCCACTTTGATGCTCTTGGCGTCGGGGAAGGAGTATTTGCCTTTGACTACGTCGCCGCCGGCAAGGGTTTCGACAAAGGTGCCGTCGGCTTTGTATTCGATATTTTCGACGCCGTCGGCGTCGGCCCATTTGCCGACGATGTCTTTCTTGAGGTCACCGGCAAAGGCCGCGGTGGCGAGGAGAAAAGTGGTGGCGGCGAGGGCGAGAAAGGCGTTTTTGATTTTCATGAGTCGCGGACTGTAGCGGCCCCGGTTGCGGCGGCGACAGAAATCATCAACGCGCGTAAAAAATCTGGGACGATTGGTTACGGCGCGATTGCGTTCGCGTTACTTTGCCGGAAGCGGCCCGGTGGCGATGACGGGCGGATAGAACTTCCCACCTTTCATCACCGTCTCGACCCTCGAGGTGTTCGCGATGTCGTCCAGCGGGTTTGCGGTGAGGATGACCATGTCGGCTAATTTCCCGGGCTCAAGCGCACCGATGTCGGCACCGGTCTTGCCGCCAAAAGCGGCGGCGGCGTTGGACGTGGTGCACTTGAGAATCTGCATCGGCGAGAGGCCGGCTTCGCGCATCAATTGCAGTTCGCGGAAGAGCGCCGGCCCGTGAATCGTGCCGATGTTTCCGGCGTCGGTCCCGGTCGCGATGGGGATGCCGGCGTCTTGCAACGTCTTCAAATTTTTCAGCGCGATCTCGTAAGTTTGCCGGATGCGATCGAGGACCGCCTCGGGATCGGCCAGCGCTTTCTGGATGCGCTCCGGCAGTTTTTCTGGCGACAACTTTGTCACGTCGAGCGTGGCGATGACCTCGGGATTGCCCCACGCCTTTTCCTCCGGCGTGAGTTCGAGCCTGTGGGCAAAAGTGCGGCCGTAGCGCTCGAATACGACTAGCGTTGGCGTGAGCATGGTGCCGCGCATCTGCAGCAGCTTTACGAAAGCGTCGTCGACTAATTTATCGGTGACGCTGTGCACGAGGAGATCGGCGCCCTCGTCGGCGGCGGCACGGGCAGCTTCCAATTCCGTGGCATGAACTGCTACGCGCAGTCGGAGGCGATGACTCTCGGCGACGACAGCGTGAACGATGGGACGGAATTTTTCCACCGGGCTGTCCGGACCGACGACGTACCAGATCTTAATGTAATCGGGATGGTGCTGCGCGAGTTTTCGCACGAGCGCGACGCCGGCGGCCGGCGTGTCGATTTTCACAATCGGCGCATCGCCATTCAACTCGAGTTGCGGGCGCGAGACGCTCGAAATTAACGGGCCTGCCGCCGCCACCCGCGGCGCGCGCATGCTATTCTGGGCGCGCTTTCGCATTTCGAAATTCCACATCGGCCCGCCGATATCGAGCACGCTGGTAATGCCGCACCGCAGGTAACGCGCGAAGGTGTCGTCGAGGTGCGCGCGAACCCAGGTCACTTCGTCGGGATAAGAACGGACACTCGTGAGATCGACCACGTCGGGCCGGGCGAAAAGATCGCCGGATTGAAAGAAATGGACGTGCGTGTCGATGTAGCCGGGAAGGATGAACTTCCCACTGCAATCCACCACCCGCGCTCCGGGCGGCGGCGCTTTTTCCTGCCGACTCTCCACGCTCACGATGCGGTCGCCCTCGACCACGAGGACGGCTTGCGGAGTGATTTTCCCGTCGCGCGGATTGATTACCGTGCCACCGACGAGTGCAATCTTTTCGGCCTGGACGGATGCGAGAGTGAGGACGCCGACGCCAGCAAGCGAGAGAAGCATTTTCCTACTCACGGTTTCGCCTTGCCTATTCGACCACGATCTTTTTCGGATCGAACTCGGCCGCGGGATATTGGGGATTCATCCGCTCCAGCGCTCCCACCACGCTCTCCAGCATCATCAAATTGCGGGCCCACTTGTGGTTAGCCGGCACGATATGCCACGGCGCGATTCTGGTGGAGCATTCGCTGATCACCGCCGCGTAGGCTTGCTGATACACCTCCCACTTGGCCCGCTCTTTCAGGTCGCCGGGATTGAATTTCCAGAGCTTATCCGGGTCTTCCAGTCGCGCTTCGAGGCGCTCTTTTTGTTCGTCCTTCGATATGTGGAGGAAGAACTTCAGCCACGTCACCCCATTGCGGCTAAGTAAACGCTCGAAGGCATTTATATCCTCGCAGCGCTCACGCCAGACTTTGTCGGTTATTTGTTCATGCACCAGCGGCACGAGCACGTCTTCGTAATGGGAGCGGTTCCAAATCCCGATCACGCCTTTGCGGGGCGCGCCGTGATGCACGCGCCAGAGAAAATCGTGATCCCATTCTTCGGCGGAAGGATATTTGAAATTCGTTAACTGCACCCCATTCGGATCGAGCCCGCTGGAAATTTCCTTGATCGCGCCGTCTTTCCCGCCCGTATCCATCGCCTGGATAACAATAATCAGACTGCGCTTGTGTTCCGCGTAGAGCGCTTGCTGAAGTTCCGACAATCGATCGCGTAATTTATCGGCGCGTTTTTCCCCTTTCCGCTTCGAGCCACCTGGCTTCGCACCGGGATCGATTTCTGCCAGCCGCACGACCTGGCCCAACCCCACCGTGACGATGCCGGGCGCTGGCCCTCGCCCTCGGGTAATGGCGCGCAGCTTCGCTTTCCTATCGGCCGCCGCGTTTTCGGGAAGCTTGCTCAAGAGACTCGCACTGTAGGCCAGCGCCGCGCTTCCGCACAAGGTTCGTCGCATCCGAACGCCGAGCTCAAAAGCAAACGCGCTAACAGTCGCAGCCGACGACGAATTGGGGTACTCTCCCGCCAGTCCCGCCTAACGATGAATCATCCATCTGCGCCCATCGCTGTCCGCGCCGGACGCACAGAGTTCCTCAAAATTAACGCCGCGCGCCGCGACTGGCGCGACACCTATCACTGGATCCTTTCCTTAAGCTGGCCCTGGTTCGTCGCCTTCCTCCTCGGCGTTTATCTTTTCATCAATCTCATTTTCGCTCTCGCCTACACCTTGGGCGGCGCTTGCATTGGCGAAATGACGCCGGGGTCTTTTCCGGCCGCGTTTTTCTTCAGTATCGAAACTCTCGCCACCGTCGGCTACGGACACATGTACCCGGCCACGGTTTACGGGCACATCGTAGTCACGCTCGAAATCATGACTGGCATGTTCTGGCTCGCTGTTATTACCGGTCTGGTTTTCGTCCGCTTCTCGCGCCCGACTGCGCGTATTTTCTTCAGCGACGCCATTACCCTCGGGCGTTTCGATGGGCGCGAGTGCCTCGCTTTTCGGATCGCGAATCTGCGCCACACCAGCATGGTCGAAGCGGAATTCCGGATGACTTTTTCGCGCGACGAATACACCCGCGAAGGCGACGAAGTCCGGCGCTTCTACCAGCTGAAGCTTTTTCCCGAGCGCATGATCACGTTCCCGGCCGCGCTCGTTATCCGACATCTCATCGACGAGAGCAGCCCGCTCCACGGCGTCACGCGCGAGATGCTGGAAGCGAGCGACGCGTTTTTTCTCACCTCGATCGTTTCCATCGAAACCGTGATCCCCGCTTCCGTGCAAAGCCTGCATGATTATTCCACGGGCGACATCCGGTACGACGAACGCTTCGTCGACGTCTACGAGGAGGATGAACTCGGGCGTCTCCGGGTCGATTACGGACGCCTGCACGAAACGGAACCTGTCCCGCCCGTCCAGCCGATCGCCTAACGAGCAAACGCGCCTCGACCGCACATTGTGCTTCGTTGGAACATCCGAGGCAGTGTATTTTTTAAGCGACCTTTCGCGACCTCCTCCGTATGTTCCTCAACCGCGTGCACTTCGCCCCTCGTTCCAAGATCCTACTCGCTCTCGCCCTTTTGGCGGTGCCTCTGCCACGCCTCCAGGCCTATGGACCCGATGGGCACCACATCGTCGGCGCCATCGCCGATGAACGTCTCGCCAGCACGCCCACCGCTAAGAAGATCGCGATCATCCTCGATGGCATGACGCTGCGCGAAGCCGCGCAAACTCCCGACACGATCAAGGGTTGGGACAAAAAGGGCGTCGAGGATCCGAAAAACGCCGCCTATTTTTCCTCGCGGCCGCGTCTGGCCGCGCAGTTGCGCGATTTTTGGTCCGCGAATCAGCCGACTCACGACAGCAACTCCCCGATGCCGTCGCATCATTGGTTCCACTACACCGACGTTCCGGTGGAGGCGACCAGCTACGCCGCGGGGAAGGTTGGGCGCAGCCAATGGGACATCGTCCATATGATCACCTACTGCGTGGCGGTGCTTCGCGGCGAGGTGCCAGAGAATAATCCGCGGAAGATCACGAAAGCGGTCGCGATTATTTTGCTCGCCCATTATCTGGGTGATATCCACCAGCCGCTTCATGTAGGCGCGGAATATTTCGACGCCAGCGGCAAACCGGCGAATCCCGACCTCGGCAAGCCCGCCAATGAAGACCAGGGCGGGAACAGCATTCTGCTTGAGATCTCGGGCACCACTTCAAACAAAAAGCCGAAAATGCACGGTTTTTGGGATAGCGATCCCGTGAAAGCTCTTCTTCCCGGCGGATTGGAAGGCCCGGATAAAGAAGAGCGCAAAGCGCAAATGAGCGCCGGCGAACAACAGCTCGTCCACACCTTTGCCACTCAGGAACCGCCGGGGTGGCGCATGCCGCCAAACCTGCCGATAAAGGATTACGCGGAAGCTTGGGCGAACGAAATCTTGCCGATCGCGCGCGAGGCGCACAACCGTCTCAGCTTCGAGGGAATGTCGACCAAGCCGCAGGACGACGGCGCTGTTCTCGCCACCGGAGAAGGGCGCGAGAAACCGATGCCTGATCACCTGAGCTATCGGACTTGGGCGACGAATGTCGTGCGTGCCGAATTGCCCAAAGCCGGGTGGCGCCTGGCCGATTTACTCGAGAAAGCTCTTTCCAGCAGCGGCGAACCACCCGCCGCTGCGAGCACCACCGCGCCCGAGGCTCCAGCGCCGGGCGCCAGCATCGCTCCTGCTCCGAGCACCGAGGTCGCTCCAGTGGCGCCGCCGCCGCCGACGCCGATGCCGACGGCCGCGCCCGTCGCGGTTTCGCCCTACGGCTCTTTCCCGACAGATTACAAAGCAGTGGTTATCGGCTGGATCCGCGCCAACGTGCCGAACGCCGCCAGTCTCAACATCCAATGGCAGACCAGCGAACCAAAGCCTGCCGACCTCCCCGGCCCCGGGCAGCGCAAACTCTACGGTTACCTCGTTATCTTTAGCCTCAGCCCCCGCACCGCCAATGGCGTCCCCGCCCGAGGAGTGACTCACGCGGCTTTGATTCACGACGGCCAGGTCGTGCAAGCGAACGGCTTTTAAAGGCAAGATGGGCGATCGCGTTTCATCCATTTTCGCGGCGAGCTGGCTTCGGGACCTCGCGCATTTGGTGACGTGATTTTGCCGGGTTAGATTTAGCCATGAGCAAGATCGACTCCGCGCCAGCCCACTTCAGCGACACTTTCACGATCGGAGGCGATTTAACCGTCCGCCGTCTCGGTTTTGGCGCGATGCGCATCACCGGCAAAGGCATTTGGGGCGACCCGAAGGATCCAGAGCAGGCGCGGAAACTTCTGCGGCGTGTGGTCGAATTAGGCGTCAATTTTATCGACACCGCCGACTCCTACGGACCGGAAGTGAGCGAGCGCTTAATCGCGGAAGCGCTCCATCCGTATCCCGAGGATTTGGTCATCGCGACCAAAGGCGGCCTCACCCGTCAGGGGCCTAACGAGTGGAACCCAGTCGGCCGGCCGGAATATTTGCGGCAATGCGTCGAGATGAGCCTGCGTCGGCTAAAACTCGAGCGCATCGATCTTTACCAACTGCATCGGATTGACCCGAAGGTGCCCGCCGAAGAAACGCTGGGCGTATTAGCCGAAATGCAAAAGGCCGGCAAAATCCGGCACGTCGGCCTCTCCGAAGTGACCGCGCCAGAAATCGAAAGAGCGCGCAAAGTTCTTCCGATCGTCAGCGCGCAAAACGAATATAACATCGCCGACCGCAAGAGCGAAGAGACGCTCCATTATTGCGAGAAGCACAATCTCGGTTTCATCCCGTGGTTCCCGGTCGCCGCGGGCGATCTGACCAAACCGGGAGGCGCACTCGACGAAGCCGCCAAGAAACACGATGCCACCGTCGCCCAACTCGCGCTGGCCTGGCTACTCCACCGCTCACCCGTCATACTGCCCATCCCCGGCACTTCCTCGATCGCGCACCTCGAGGAAAACGTCGCCGCGGCCCGTTTGAATTTATCCGACGAGGAATGGTCGAAGATCGAGTCTCTCGCCGGCCCGAAGAAAAGTGCCTAACGAGTCTATCTCGTCGCGCCGATCCCCATCAGAAGACCGCCCGCCGCCACCGAGGGGTTGACCGTCAAAAAGAGAACACGCCCCGCCACCGGCGCGGTGACTGTCTCTAGGATCTCGCCAAAAAGCGACCCGACGCGACCAATCACCTGTCCTTCTTCCAGCAGATCGCCCGCCTCGACTTGCGGGTAAAACATTCCCGCCTGCTCCGCATAGACCCAATCGAACGAGGTCAAAATCGCCGGCCGCGCGCTCGCAGGAACGGTGGACGTCGCCGCGATGCCCAAGTGCGCGAGCGCACGCTGCACACCCGCGATCAAAACCTCGACCGCCTCTTCCTGGAGTTGGCCGACCCCGCCCGCCTCCAGCAACACCGCTGGCACCCCGCACGCCGCCGCCGCCACGTAACTCGAAGAACCTTTCGCAGCTTGAATCGGCCGCTTCACCGCGAGCACATAAGGAAGCCCCACCGCCAGCGCTAGCTCTAGTGCTTTCACATCCACCTCGGCCTCGCCGCCTCGGCAAATGCTGAACGGAGCCAACGCCTCCGGAATATCGCCGCCGTGCAAATCCAGATAAGCATCCGCGTGCGCGACGAATTCGTGGATCAGCGCGTGCGTCATCTGCTCGCTATAACTGCCCTCCGGATCGCCCGGGAAAACGCGGTTGGGATTCACGTTATCGACCGGACAAACAAACATGCTCCGGCTGCGAAAGGCCGGCAGGTTGAGCACCGGCATCAGGATGACCGTCCCCGCGAGATTCTTCGGATCGAGCGTCCGGCCCAGCCGAATCACCGCCTCGATCGCCGGATACTCGCCCCCATGCACCCCGGCCCCGACAAAAAG
>JBDUAE010000329.1:0-2809 GCA_040004805.1 Chthoniobacterales bacterium
ATAACGATTGGGCGACGCACGAATGCGCGGCCACGCTTCTCTCTACGGGCAGCGTGGAGCACTCCGCCGCGGCGCACCTCACGGTCGAACCGCAACAGATTCCCCGCGGCTGGGTTCTCCTCGCCGCCGCCTGTCCACGAGTCAGCGCGCGCCCAGCCTTCTCTCTCCTCGAGCACGCTCCTCCGGCGCAATCCTGACGCGTTGGAAGTGCCGCCTCGCGCGGCCGTGGTGAGCACGCGTTCTTGCTCGCCGTCCCGATCCAACGTGCGCGAACGCACAGTGCGATTTTTTTGAAAGTTTCCGCGGCGCGAATGGCGCCCTGTTTCGAGAGAGATGAAAAAACAAATTTTAGCCGTCTCGACCCTCTGGCTTTGCCTTTGCGGTCTGGCCCCCGCGCAGGAGGCGACCACCGCTGCGCCCACCACTTCGGCCTCTTCGGCTGAAGTGCAGCAACTTCGTCAGCAAGTGCAAGCGCTCACCGAGATGGTGCAAACGCTGCAACAACAGATGAAGGATCAGCCGACCGCCGCCGCCCCGCTTCCGGAAAATCCGGAGCCGGCCCCGCTCGCGGGCGCTTCCCCCTCGGCCGCGCCCGCGGCCAACGTCCCGCCACCCTTATTTCCGACAACGGATAACGCGGTCGTGGCCGCCCCCAGCACCAGCCCCGCGGTGAACTCGAATGGCATCGCCTTTCCCACGACCGACGCATCCGTCACTGGCGTCGGCGACACCTCGGGTTCCGCGCTCACGCAACCAATCCCGCTCATCGGCGGCGGAGGTGGCGGCGGCAGCAAAACCTACATGAACATCTCGTTCGATGGCATGTTCGCGCTCGCTTACTCGAGCGATAAAAATGTCAATCGCCTCGAAGTCGGCGACCACGATCCACAGCAGCGCGGATTCAATGCGCGCAACTCTGAGATCGCGCTCGATGGTGCGGTCGATCCCTATTTCGAAGGCTTCGCCAACATTGTGCTGAAGCTCGATAACAACAACGAAACCTCGATCGAACTCGAAGAAGCATTCCTGCAAACAACCGACCTGCCGTTTGGTTTGCAGGTCAAAGCCGGACAATTTTTCGCGGCCTTCGGTCGCTTAAATCCGACCCACCCGCACACCTGGGATTTCTCCGACGCGCCGCTCGTACTCGGGCGCTTGCTCGGCTCGGATGGATTGCGCGGAGTCGGCACGCAAGTCTCCTGGACGCTGCCGACGCCGTGGTATGCGCAATTGATCGTCGGCGTGCAAAATGGACGCGGGAACACCGGTTATTCCTTTCGTAATCCCGGTGACAACGGAATCTTCTACGGCCGCCTAACGACTGATCGCGAAGCGCGCGGCCTGCAGGATTTCGTTTGGGTCCCGCGCTTCGAAAGCTCTTTCAATCCCAGCGCCACTCAGACTGTGCTGACCGGAATTTCCGGCGCCTTCGGTTCGAACGAGACCGGCGCGGAAGCGCGCACGCAGATCTACGGCGCCGATCTTCTCTACAAATGGAAAAGCCCGCGCGCGGAAGGCGGCTTCCCGTTTGTGAAGTGGCAAACGGAAGCGATGTACCGCCGCTTCGAAGCCGGTCGCGGGATCGACGAGACCTTTCCGGTGGCTGAAACTTTCCACGATTGGGGAATCTACTCGCAGGTTTTGTGGGGCTTCAAAAAAGGCTGGATCGCCGGCGTTCGCGGCGAACATCTGCATATGCAGGATTCGCAATTTACCGACGACGACACGCGCCAGTCGCGCTCGCGTGTTTCCGCGAATCTAACTTTTTTGCCGACGGAATTCTCGCGCCTGCGCCTGCAGTACAATCATGATTTTCTGGAGGAAAACACATTCCTCTCTAACCGCCAGGCCGACTCCATCTTCTTCCAATTTGAATTCATTCTCGGCGCACACGGCGCGCACAAATTCTAATGCGTCTCACGCCTAACGAAATCGTCATCCTGGAGTCAAGAGCGTCGTCGCTGCGTTTGCGAGATCCTTCGGCGCGCTGCGCCAGCCTCAGGATGACAATTTGAATGCTTCCTTGAACCCTCGTTCGCTTCCCAAAAACCTATGAAAAAAATCCTGTCAATCCTGTCCGCCCTTTCGCTCGGCCTAACGAGTGCTAACGCCAGACTAAACGTCGTCACCACTCTGCCCGATTTCGCTGCGCTCGCGCGTGAAATTGGCGGCGACAAAGTCGAGGTCTCGTCCATGGCCAAGCCGACCGAAGATCCGCACTTCGTCGACGCGCGCCCGAGTTTCGTCGTCCAACTCCGCAACGCTGATGTCTTGATCGATGGCGGCGCGGAATTGGAAATCGGCTGGCTTCCGCCGCTTCTGCAAAACGCGCGTAATTCGAAAATCGAAGTCGGTAAACCCGGTCGGGTGCAGGCGTCGCAGGGTATCAATTTGATGGAAGTTCCGGCTAACCTTACCCGCGCCGCCGGCGACGTGCACGCGATGGGAAATCCACATTTTATGGTCGACCCGATCATCGCGAAAACGGTCGCGCTCCATATCGCAAAATCATTTGCCGAATTGGATCCGGCCAACGCTGCGACCTACGACGCGAACTACAAAAAATTCGAAGCAGCGATCAACGCCAAACTGCAGGAATGGGGCGCGGCGATGTTGCCGTTTCGAGGTCAGCATGTCGTGGCTTATCACGATTCGTGGCCATACTTCGGGCATCGCTTCGGGCTCGAGATCGATGTTTTTCTCGAACCCAAACCCGGCATCCCGCCCTCACCTTCGCATTTGGCGGAAGTGATTTCGCAAATCAAAGCGCAGCATATCAAAGCCATTATCGTCGAGCCGTTCCACGATC
>JBDUAE010000330.1:0-2801 GCA_040004805.1 Chthoniobacterales bacterium
AGGACCACGCTCGGTTTCACTCCGAGCATGATTACGTCGGCTCTCTCTGCGACCTCTGCGTTCTCTGCCGTCAAAAAAATCCCGGTTTCAGCGCGGAGCGCGGCGCGCAATTCATCGTTCGGTTCGCTTGCGATGATTTGTTCGGGCGCGCAAAATTTCATCCGCAAGAGCCCGCGAATGACGGAGCCGGCCAGCTTGCCCGCGCCAATGAAACCGAGCGATATTTGAGAATCCATGAGAAAGGCCGCACCTTAAACTATGGTAAGCAGCGGTGTAAACTTCGGTCTCGATCTGGTCGAGGAAATCGCGGAACTGAAGCGGGAACGGAAGGCCGTGATCCTGGCGCACAATTACCAGGTGCCAGAGTTGCAGGACATCGCGGATTACGTCGGCGACTCGTTAGGCTTGAGCTTTAAGGCGCGCGACACCGATGCCGACGTGATCCTTTTCTGCGGCGTCCACTTCATGGCGGAGACGGCTAAGATCGTGAACCCGACGAAGCGCGTGTTGCTGCCGGATCTGGACGCGGGCTGTTCCCTCTCCGACTCCTGTCCGCCGGAAAAGCTCGCGGCTTTTTTGAAAGAGCACGCCGCGAAGAATTATTACGTCATCGCCTATATCAATTGCAGCGCGGGAGTGAAGGCGCTCTCGGATGTCATCTGCACCAGCGGGAACGCGGAGACGATCGTGCGGAGCGCGCCGCCGGATCGGAATATTCTTTTCGTCCCCGACCAGAATCTTGGCGCGTGGGTGATCGAGAAAACCGGCCGCCCGATGGATTTGTGGCAGGGTAATTGTTATGTGCACGTCGAGTTTACCGCCCGCAGCATCGCGCGGATTCGCGAGGAGTTTCCGGACGCGCCCGTGGTGGCGCATCCGGAATGTCCCTACGCCGTACGCTTGCTCGCGGATGAAGTTTGCTCGACCGAGAAAATGGTCAGCTACTGCCGGCAATCACCCGCGCCCGACATCATCGTGGTCACGGAAGCGGGCATGCTGCACCGTCTTCGCAAGGAAGTGCCGGGTAAAAATTTCATTCCCGGGCCGACTGATCGCTGCGCCTGCGCGGAGTGTCGGTTCATGAAGTTGAACACGCTCGAGAAAGCGCACGCCGCGCTCCTGAAGATGGAGCCGGAGATCATCCTGCCCGAGGCGCTGCGCCAACGGGCGGAGGCGCCCATCCTGCGAATGCTGGACTTGAGCCGCTAGAGCGCGAAATTTCGGAAAGAGCGGCTCGTCTTTCTAAGCTTGCTACCGTCGAATCCAGTTCGTTAGGGTGTTGGGCGTGAAAAGTTTAGCCCGCATCGCGATCGCAACTGTTCTCCATTTAACGGTCGCCCTGTTTTCCGTGCAGAACGCCCGCGCGGAAGGCGCCGCCATCCTGGTCAACCTCGATAACCGGGTGGAAGTCTCGGCCGGGAAAGGAGCCTTCGCGCCGGCAAACGCCGGCCAGGCACTGAATATCGGCGATCGCTTAAAAACCGCGGAGGACAGCCGGGCCACCGTGCGGATGGCTGATGGCAGCGTCCTTCAATTAGACGAACTGACGACGATCGAGATCAAGCCTCCGAACTCCGCCGGCGCGGGCCCGACCATCAATATCCCGGGCGGCGCGGCTTTCTTCTCGAATGGCGGCGGCGGGCGCGAAGTCGGGATCGAAACCCCGAGCGCGAACGGAGCGATCCGCGGGACGGCCTTCGTCATGAAAGTGAATCGCTACGACGGCCGGACTAGCGTCTCGATGATGGATGGCGTCTTCGATCTCTCGAACATCGGCGGCCTCGTCACCGCAAATAAAGGGGAACAGGCGGAGATCGCCCGCGGCGCCTTGCCCACCAAAGACGGCCTCGACGATTCCGGCAGTTCCGCGCCGTGGTATCTCGTGGTCGAGAATCGCCTCCACACTCTCCACAGTTTGCGCGATGCGGATCGCTCCGACTTCTTTAACGCGTTTCCGACGGTGACGAAGCAATGGCGCTTCGTTTCGCCGCAGCTCGCCGGTTCCGCCACCTTCAAGAAGCGCGAGTGGTCGAAAGAAATCCTGGAGTCAGCCTTCCGCGCTGTTGGTCCCGATTGTCCGCTCTTGAAAAGAATTCTGCGCAGTATCGTCGAAGCCGATCCGTCCCGCGCCAGCGAGCTCACCGAGCTGGCCATCCGCCTCTATCCGAAGTGCGCGGAGGAATTTCAAAATGCCGCGAGCGGTGGCGGGAAGTCGGGCGGCTCCGGTGGCGGCGCACCGGTGAGCCAGAACAGCGGTCCCTTTAATCCGGGCAGCGTGGCCGGCGGGGGCTCCGGCCAAGGGAACGTGGTCGCAATCTGTCATAATGGCCGGACGATTTTCCTTTCGCCCGAAGACGCGTTGCGGCAGTTGCAAAACAACCCCGGCGACACCTTGGGCGCGTGCCAGGTCACACCAGTCACCAACCGCTGAGGCTCCCGCGACCGCCTTCGCGGCACACTCGGGACGGCCGACGGCAGAAGGGTTTTACTCGTTAGGCGATGCGCATCCGTAACGCCAAAATTCTCGGCCGCGGCCTGACTGCTCTCGCCGGCAGCGCGCTTGCCATCGGCTTCGGGTTGATCGCGCTGCGGGACGGGGCTCCGCTGGCCAGGCTCAGCTACGATCTGCCGTTTTTTTGGCGCGGCGCGTCCGTTTATCCGAGCGAAGTCGTGATCGTTGTCCTGGATGACAATTCCGCGACCCAACTTCACCAAACCCCCGGCGCGCCTTGGAACCGTGCCATTCACACCCAGCTCATTGATCGCCTCACTCAGGATCAAGCCCGCCTCGCCTTCTTCGA
>JBDUAE010000331.1:0-2797 GCA_040004805.1 Chthoniobacterales bacterium
AATTCTTGGGCTCATACCCGGTGGTGAGTTCGGCCCGCGGATGCCGCCACTTCGGCTCTTTGTTCACGGTGGTATTGGTAATGGCGCGCAGTTTTCGCAGCACACCGCCCCAAAGGCCGACGACTTTGGTGGAGAGCGCGGATCCAGGAGGCGCGTCCATGAACGGCATGAACTTGTCCGGAAATCCCGGCATGGTGCAGCCGATGCAGATGCCACCGACGTTCGGGCAACCGCCAATGCCGGCCATCCAGCCCCGTTTCGTCACGTTGCAGTTAACGACCGGTCCCCAGCAGCCGATCTTGACCAAACATTTCGGCGAGCCGTATTCACGGGCGAAATCGCCCTGCTCATAATAGCCGGCACGATCGCAGCCTTCGTGGACCGTCTTGCCGAAGAGCCACGTCGGACGGAGTTGTTCATCGAGAGGAATGAGTGGAGCGAGACCTGCGACCTGGTAGAGAAGATAAAGTAGCGTCTCCATCATGTTGTCCGGCTGCACCGGGCAACCCGGCACATTGACGATCGGCAGCCCGGCTTTCGAGCGCCAATCCCAGCCGAGATAATCCGCGAGACCCATTGCGCCCGTCGGATTTCCTTCCATCGCGTGAATGCCCCCATAAGTAGCACACGTTCCACAGGCGACGATGCCTAGAGCTTTCGGCGCGAGCCGATCGATCCACTCGTTAGTGGTGATCGGCTGGCCGGTATCGGGATCGGTTCCCATCGCGGCCCAGTATCCTTCTTTCTTAATCTTCTCGTTCGGAACCGACCCTTCGAGAACGAGCACGAAAGGGTCGAGCCGGCCCGCGGCCGCGTCCCACCAAAACTTCATAAACTCGTCGCCGTTTTCGTAGGCGATGACCGGATTGTGCACGTGCACTTTGGGCAATCCAGGAATGTTGCCCATGACTAGGTCCTCGATGCTTGGTTGAGTGGCTGCTGTGATCGAAACCGAATCGCCATCGCAACCCAATCCTGTCGTCATCCAGACGACGTGGATCTCTTTAACCGGCGACTCCCGATGCTTGAAGGCCTCGTTTGCTGCTACCATAGGTTTTCTCTCCCGGTGGGCGACGTTGTCGGTTATTTTTTTATCCCGACCGCGCCACTAGTTTTTATTTTCCGCTAACTCACATACTCAATAAATTTTTATGAAACTCCTCGGAGCCGATTCGATCACATCTCGCGCATCCGCAGATAACGGCGCATTTCCGGTATCATCGCGATGAACGAAATCACCGCTGCCAGCACAATCACGCCGCCCAAGACTAACCAACAAATTTCTGCTGTGTTCATAATGCCTCTCTCTTTATTCGCTCCCCTGCCAACGTCTGGCTGCAAATATTGGACGCGGAGATTTCACGAATGAGCGACTCGATCATCTCGATCGCGGGCGCGACGGCTGATTGCACTTTTTCGCTTAATCCCATCGCGCCATCCTCGGAATCGAGGACCGCCGGTTCGCAGCCGACCACGCGAAGCCATCCCGCATTGCCGCCCAGCGAGCGGACCAGTTGCAAAACGCGAACCGGATTCATGCTGTGAGCATTAACTGCCTCGTCCGGGAGGTCGTCCAGCATTTTTAAATCGGGTTCGATCAAATAAACAGTGCCGGGCGCGCTTCCTTGCGGACTCGCATCGACCAAAATCGTTGCGTCGTAGCCGTCCATAATCGCGTAGGCGAGATCATAACTACGAATTCCAAAGTCAATTACGCGCACGCCGTCGGGCAAAGGACGACGCGCTAATTGTTGCGCGACTTCGCAACCGAACGCGTCGTCGCCGAAAAAAATATTTCCGACTCCGGCAACGAGAATGCGTTTCATTTTTTCAGAACCTCGCTTGTTTCTTACGGTGCACCGCGGCCGTGTCCTCTCCCTGAGGGAGAGGATTAAGGTGAGGGTCGGCCGGCTGCGGGCTGTGCCACCGAGATTTCTCTGGATCGATGGCGTAGATAATTGCGTCGATCACTCCATCGAGATTATCGAAAACTTCGTGATTCCAAAACCGCAGAAGTCGAACACCGCCTTCGTACAACTCCAGTTCACGATCCAAATCTTCGGTCTGCCCGCAATGACGATTGTGGCCTGAGCCATCGAGTTCAATCGCAAGTTTTGCCTCCACGCAAAAGAAATCAACGATCCGATCTCCGATCGGGTGCTGGCGGCGAAATCTTAGGTCGGGCGATCTTTTTGTTTCGCAAACGAGACCAAAGAAATTTTTCTGCGGCCGTAGAATTTCTTCGAAGATTGCGCGCTTGATTAACGCTCATACTCGACCCTCACCTTAGTCCTCTCCCAGTGGGAGAGGAGACCCGCCTGACGCGTTTCGAAAACGATAGATAATGCAAGGATTCACGTAATCCCTTGGAGCCGTAATCATTTTCAGATGGGTTCCACTTCGTCGATTCCGTAAAAAAAACGATGGCCAGGCTGGCGCATCATTCCGAGATCGCGGCCCGGATCGTCGTCGAGCACTAAGGCGAGCTGCACGCCGCCTTCGACGTCCTGCTCGACCGCTTCGATCACGGCGATCTTGCCGTCGAGCACCATGTCCATCGCGTCGGCGCGTTTTTTCGGACGAATGCGCACGCGGTCGCCTGCTTTGACTTGAACTCCGCCGACGTTTGCAGTTTCCAACTTCGTGCTCGGATTAAAAAAATCTTCGTTCGACGACCGCACGCTCCGCATCACGCCGTGCATTTTTAGCAGATGATCGCTCGGCATGTTCTCCGTGCGTTCGAGAATACGGCGAGCCTGCTCGTCCACTTGTCGCATCTCGATTTTTTCCGCGTCGC
>JBDUAE010000332.1:0-2794 GCA_040004805.1 Chthoniobacterales bacterium
GAAAATCACGCGCGTTATCTAATTGGTTCCGGCAAGGCGCAGGAGATGGTGGATTTCGCGAAAGAGCACAAGTGCGATGTCCTCATCTTCGATAATGAGCTCAGCCCTTCGCAGCAGCGCAATTGGGAAGAACTCGCCGGGATGACGGTGGCGGACCGCCACGAAATCATTCTCGATATTTTCGGCGCACGCGCACAGACGCGGGAAGCGCGCATCCAGGTGGATCTGGCCCGGATGCAATACTCGATGCCGCGCCTAACGAGAGCCTGGAGCCATCTCGGTCAACAGGGCGGCGGCATCGGTGCGAAGGGCGAAGGCGAAAGCCAGCTCGAGCAGGACAAGCGCAAAATTCGTCTACAGATCGATCGCTTGAAGCGCGAACTCGAGCAGGTCCGGAGCGCGCGCGCGACGCAGCGGAAAGATCGGAAACGCGCGCCCGTGCCCAACGCAGCCATTGTCGGCTATACCAACGTCGGCAAATCCTCCCTCCTGCGGCGGCTCACGGGCGCGGAAGTCTTCGTGGAAGACAAACTCTTCGCCACCCTCGACACCACCACGCGGAAAATCGCGCTGCCGAACAAGCAGCCGCTGCTTTTAACCGACACGGTCGGGTTCATCCGCAACCTCCCGCACCAGTTGGTGGAAGCGTTTAACGCCACCCTCGAAGAAGCAGCCCTCTCCGATTTTTTGATCCACGTCCTCGATGCCTCGCAGCCGGAGGTGATGGAATTTTATAACACCACCATGCGCGTCCTCGCGGACCTGGGCGCAGATACGAAGCAGATGCTGGTTGTGTTCAATAAGGTGGACAAGGTGCAGGAGCCGGAGGAGCTGGCCGACCTGCGCCGGCATTTTCCGGACGCGATCTTCGTGTCGGTCCAGACCGGAGCGGGCATGGAGGAATTGATCCAGCGCATCTCGGAATTCGTCGCTCGCGGGACGATGACGATCGAGCTGAAGTTGCCCGCGGCACGAGCGGATTTGCTGGCGCGGCTGCACCGCGACGGGACCGTGCGGGAGATCGGCTACGAGGGCGAATTCACCCGCATAACGGCGATGATACCGACGCGTTCGTTGGAAATTTTCGCGCCCTTTCTCGCGGCCTCGGCTGCGATCGATGAAGCGTTGCCTGCCGAAGTCGAGTAAATGCAAAAGTGCCTCGCCATACCATGACCGCCCCGCGCGAAACAGATTATGTCCTCGGCACGCACGACGACGAAGTCGCGCGTCTCGGCTTGCAGCATCGCGTCTGGCGTTCCGTCGTCGCCGCGTGCTGGCAGCGCGTCGGGATTACGCACGGCTGGCGCGTCATCGATGTCGGGGCGGGGCCGGGTTACGCCACGGCCGATCTGGCGGAGATCGTCGGCCCGGAGGGCGCGGTGGTGGGGATGGAACGTTCGGCGCGCTTTCTCGCCGCGGCGCGAGAACGCTGCGAGCGGCGCGGCCTGACGAATGTCGAACTACGCGAAGGCGATCTTATGGAGCAGTCGTTAGGCAACCTCGGCTTCGATGCGAGTTGGTGTCGCTGGGTGGCGTCGTTTGTTTCTTCGCCGGAGAAATTGATCGCGAACATAGCCGGAGCGTTGCGACCCGGCGGGCTCGCGATTTTTCACGAATACAGCGATTACGAAACCTTCCGCGTCATGCCGATCAAACCAGCGTTGGAGCGTTTCACGCGCGAGGTGATGGAGAGCTGGCGCGCTGCGGGCGGCGAGCCGAACATCGCGCGCGTGTTGCCGGGCCTGCTCCGCGCGGCTGGAATGGAGGTGCTCGAAATTCGGCCGCACGTGCGGACGGTTTCGCCGTCGCAATACACCTGGCAATGGCCGAAGAGCTTTATCGAAATCAACGTCGTGCGTCTCCAGGAACTCGGGCGGATCACGCCGGAGATCGCAGCCGACATGCGACGCGAATTCCAAGAAGCAGAAGCCGACGAAGGTTCGTGGTTCACCACGCCGCTGTTTCTCGAAATCGTGGCGCGGAAAAACTAGCGCTGGATGAAAGCGCTGTTTGGCGTCGGATCGAAAATCGTACGACTCATTTTTCCGGAATAATCGCCCGCTGAATGTCCGCCAGCGGACCGAAAAATCGCAGCATTGCTACCGAGCGTCGCATGAGGATGAGATCCGTCCGTTAAAGTTCGCGCAGAGTTTTCGCTCTAGCTGGCGCGCGCGAACTTGCGCTCGTGCTCGAGTAGCCATTTTTTTCGCCAAAGTCCGCCGCCGTAGCCGCAGAGCGTCCCATCCGCGCGGATCACTCGGTGACAGGGGATGATCAGGCTCATCATGTTTGTTCCGTTGGCGCGGCCCACGGCGCGTTGTGCGCCCGCGACTTGTAATTGCTCCGCCATCCAGCCGTAGGAGCGAGTCTCTGCCGGTGGAATCGTGAGCAGCATCTCCCAGGTGCGAAGCTGAAACGGTGAGCCAATCGGCGCCAACGGCGTCGAAAAAGTCAGACTGCGCCCGGCGAAATAATCAGCCAGCTCGCGCCGGATTTGCGCCAGATGGCCGTGTTCGCCCGGCACAACGCAGGCGCGAAGACGCGTCCGCAGGATGCCGATTTCACGCTCGAGCGCGCGACGGTTGGCGAATTCCAGGAGGCGCAAACCTTCGTCGTCGGCGATTGCCACCATCATTCCCAGCGGCGTCTCGATGCGCTCTGCGTAAAGACAATTCCGTTCTTTCGCGGCTGTCGGCGGGTCGCCAAACAGACGGGTAAACGCTTCGCGAAAGCCGCTCGCGGAATCGAATCCGCTTTCGAGCTGCGTCTCATCCACGCGCGCGCCCTTGCGCAC
>JBDUAE010000333.1:0-2794 GCA_040004805.1 Chthoniobacterales bacterium
TTCAGCACACGTTTCTCGATCAGGTGCGACTCGATATTATTTTCCATAGGGCTTGCCGATAGCTTCCCCATCAAACCGCAAGCTGAGAGCTTGCGCCACTTTAGATTTGGCGTCGCTCCGCGAGTGAAAGCGAAATTCGCTGGGCGTTTACCCGCGAAAATTAGCCGACACGGCTAAACCTCGTCGTGTTGCGCCGCTTGATAGAGCTTGGTCGCGCCGTAGGCCAAAATCGCCGGCTTGACCGCGAACAAAGACAGGCGCACCAATCCGCTTAGGATGCGGCAGACCGGCAGACGATTGATCACCAAGCCTGCCAGCGCGGCATAAGCGAGCGAGCGGGTCGGATTCTCTCGCACATAATCCTCCGTCTGCTCAAGGATCTGCTCGAATTGCTCTTTTGTGTAGCGGATGCCGCGCTCCGCTATGTCTTCGCTGCCTGCAAGTTGTTCGTCCATCTTCTATTAGTTCGAATATTGACCGCCGGCTGCGTGTTTCAATTCTTTTAACGCAGGATCAGCCACACTGTGCGAGCCGCCGCTCCCGGGGGAAAATCGATCGGCGCGGGCTCGCTCTGCAGCGTTCCGGAACGGCGCGTCGCCTTCAGGCAAAATTTTGCCATCACCTCCAAGGCGCGCTCATTCAACGTCGTGCAATTCGTCGAAAGAAGAATGCGCGCACTCCGTTCCGCAATCTCGAGCGTACTCAAGAGCAAGGTCTCGTAATCGCGCTCCACTTGAAACGCCTTCCCCCGATGCGTCCGTGAGAAAGTCGGTGGATCGAGAATGATCATATCGAACTTCTCGCCCTTCCGCGCCAGCTTCGGCAGAAAAGCGATCACATCCTCAGAAACGAAACGATGGCCGTCGGTAGTTTGTGCATTCAGGGCGAAATTTTCGCGCCCACGCGCGAGTGACGTCTTGGAAAGATCCACGCTCAACGTTTCCGCGCCGGCCGCACCTGCAGCCACGGAAAACGCGCAGGTGTAAGCGAAACAGTTGAGAAACTTCTTCGGCTTCGACCGCCGCACGAAGCTGCGGTTCTCGCGCTGGTCCACAAATAGCCCGACCGAGTATCCGCTAACGAAATCAATTCCGTAACGCAAATACCGCTCCGTCGCGGTCGTCTGTAAGTTCGATCCCGCATCACCGACCACTAACCGCGGCACATCCCGCTCAGCGTTCTGTTTGGGCAGAAACCGGGCGAAGACGCGAGTGAATTTGAAGTCCACCGCCAGCGACCAAAGATAAAGCTCAGTCGTTAGGCGTTCCCGCGCCGCCTCGTTCTTGTACGAAATGAGGACATCACTCCCGAAACGTTCCGCCCAGCCGTCGGCAAATGTGCAAAGTCGATATGCATCCGTGTGCTCCACCGCAAACGCTTGCACCGGCCCGACCTCGATCCACTGCGCCTGTTTCATGCGGAGAACGCGCGTTCACCTTGCCGCGCGAGTGGAGCACGATACCTTTGCGCCGCCTTCCGGCGCCACCGCGGCGCGCGGGAGCGATCATGCAAACAGCCACCGTCCGCGTCCCGGCGAGCACTTCCAATCTCGGGCCCGGCTTCGATTGCCTCGGAGTCGCACTGCGGCTTTACAACACGGTTACGGTGAGCCGCCGCACCGGTCCGCCGCTCGCTCCGATGCTGCGGGACGCTGGCGAAAAATTCTTCGCTCGCGCCGGAAGCCGCGCCTTTCCCTTCGCCTGCAAAATCACCGCCGACATTCCGATTTCGCGCGGTCTGGGAAGTAGCGTGACGGTACGGCTGGGAGTGATCCACGGCTTAAATATGCTCGCTGGATGCCCGCTGGGACGCGAGGAAATCTTCCAGCTTTGCGCAGAACTGGAAGGCCATCCCGATAACGCCGCGCCGGCCGCGTTCGGCGGATTCAATGTCGTGCGGAAAAATAGCCGACAACGTTTCGCCGTTTCTCCGGCGTTGAAATTTGTCCTCCTCGTTCCCGATTTTGAAGTGCGAACCGCCGACGCCCGCGCCCTGTTGCCGGCGCGATTGAACCGCAGTGCCGCTGTTGAAAGCTGCGGGAACGCCGCTGCCATCACCGCCGCTTTCGCCTCCGCTCGCTACCGACATCTGCGCGGCGCGTTCATCGATCACCTCCATCAGCCCTTCCGAAAACCGCTCGTGCCTTTTCTCGACGCCGCGATTGCTGCCGCGGAAAAAGCCGGCGCGCTTGGCGGCTTTCTCAGCGGATCCGGATCCACCATTGCCGCGGTCACTCTCACCGCGCCGGAAAAGATTGCCGCCGCGATGCAAGCCGTCGTCCCCACCGCGACCATCATGATCACTACCGCCGACAACCGCGGCGCACGCTTGCTCTCAATCAAAAATTCTCGATGAGCCAGCGTTCCGAGAGCCTTGAGCAATTTGCGATCGAAGTGATTCTCGGTCGCCGTCACGGCTTTCGCGCCACCATTCTCCGCGGTGTCCTCTATGCCTTGTCGTTTGTTTACGAGCGGGCCGTCTTGCTGCGACTGTTCCTTTACCGACATCGCATCTTCCGCGAGCGCACGCTGGGTTGCCTCGTCGTCAGCATCGGCAACCTCACCGTCGGCGGCACCGGCAAGACGCCGGTGGTGGAGAAATTCGCTCGCGCTTTGCGCAATGGCGGACGCCAGGTCGCGATCCTCAGTCGCGGCTACAAAAGCGTACCCCAGCCGGTGGCGAAACGTTGGTTCGGCCGTTTCCGCAAAAAAATTCCCACTCCGCCGCGCATCGTGTCCGACGGCAAATCGCTCTTGCTCGATTCCCGCACCGCGGGCGACGAGCCCTACATGCT
>JBDUAE010000334.1:0-2790 GCA_040004805.1 Chthoniobacterales bacterium
GTTAGGCGGATTTGTACGAACTGCCGCGAAGAATTTACCCCGGAACCGGAGATCTTCGAGCGGCTCGGGATTACGCCGGCGGAAGGCGCGGTCTTTTTCCACGGAAGCGGATGCGACCGTTGCAAGAGCCGCGGCTATCTGGGGCGGCTGGCGCTGATCGAGGCGTTGCCGGTGACGGAATCAATCCGGCGCCTCATCATCAAACGAGCTTCCTCCGCGGTGGTGAAAAACCAGGCCGTACTCGAGGGCATGAAGACACTGCGCATGGTCGGAATCGACAAGGCGCTGGAAGGGTTAACCACGCTGGAAGAAATCTGGCGGGTAACGGCGGAGGACCACTAGAGATGACAATTCCTTTTCTCGGATTCTTAAAAAAGAAACCACCAATTCCCAGAGTCATTCCGCCACCGCTGGAAAAAGCCAGCGAGGATCGGATGAGCAAGACGGTGAACCCGAACTCGACTCGCGCGGTGGGCCCGAATGATTCGTTTGAGAGGCCGATAGAACCGCCGCCGTCCTTGGGACGGGCGACGATTTCCTTCGGCGGACAGACGCAGATGGGACGGTCGGATGATCTGCCGCCGGCAGTGGCGCTGGCGCTGGAACCTCGCGTGGAACGGACGATTTCCGTAGAATTAACCGACGTTCTCAGTCAGATGCCGGCGGGAATGATCCGCGCGCTGGAACCGGAGCACGCGGCTCGGCACATTCTCCTAAAAGCATCCGAAGTGGAGCGCGGGATGGCGAGCGGCCGGCCAACGGTCGCGGCCTGGACGGTGTTCCAGCAGGTGCCGGAAATTTTCCTGAAAAAGCTTACGCCCGAGGACACGCTGCTGCTGCAATTGCCGTTCCAAAAAGTGCTGAAGCAATTCGGCAAGCTGCAGGTGCGCTCGGATCAAAACCAGGAAAACGTGGTGCCGCAGTTGGAGACGCCGTTCCTGCAAGTGACGCTGGAAGACGACATTCGCTTCGGGACGGTGACGGCGCAGCCGAAGGAGACATCGAGTTCAATCACTCCGGGCCGGATCGAACTCGCCACGGCTGAAAGCCTGGCCGCAGCCCAGCCCGAGGCAACGGCGACCGACAAATTTGTGCCGCCAGCGATGAATTTTCCGGGCCCGAAGGTTTCCCCGCCAGTGGCAAAAGGACCGGTGCAA
Organism: Chthoniobacterales bacterium; assembly: GCA_040004805.1. Taxonomy (GTDB): domain Bacteria; phylum Verrucomicrobiota; class Verrucomicrobiia; order Chthoniobacterales; family UBA10450; genus JACCTI01. The sequence continues at coordinate 1,158 of JBDUAE010000334.1, forward strand.
GTCCGCCCCGCGCCCACGAGGTCTGCGCCACCCCCCGTCGATAACGGCGCGCCGGTGCCGACACCGATCCCCTTTGATTTTTCACCGAAAGGAACGGATGCGCCCGCGATTGAGCAAGTTCCAGCCTTGGCTTCGCGCGGGCCGTCCGTTCCGACCAGTGTCCCCGCCGCACCCGCCGGGCCGCCTACGCGCATTCCTTTCAAGATCACCGCGGAGACGGCGACCCCGCCCGAGGCCGCGCCCAAAGGCGAGCCGTGGCTGACCAGAGATAACTTTGTCGGCGAACCGGCACCGGCCTTTGCAATTTTTGAGCCAGCTCCGGCGGAGGACGCCACCACGATCGCGCTGCTTTTGAAGCCGATCCTGCAAAGCGTGCTCCCGCTCCAATTGACGCGTGAGATCGGCGGCGTGCCTGAGCGAGCGATGATTGAGATTCCGTGCGCGCTCCTGATGCCGCAATTGGCGAGCGGGCGCGTTTCGCTGCCACCGGAAATCTTCGCGAAATATCTGCCGGAAGCCTATCGGGACCTCTTCGACCCGACGGGAAGTGAGGCGATCGTCTCGTTGCCGCTGCCGGAAATTTTGAAGAACCTGCCTGGCGCGGCCTTACAGATGCGCGGAGATCAGGTCGAACAAGAGCAGGGCGAAAATTTTGCGACGCCATTCTCCGCGAAGGCGGCCGAAGACGCGGAGCGCTTTAAGGTGCCCGCCGCGGCGGTGGCACGATCGACGAGCCCCGCCCCAGCCGCAGCAGCGGCGCCAGCAGCGGAACCTGCGATGCCGAAAGCGTCGGCAAAACCAACCGTGGAAGCGGTCGCGCCAGTGGTGAAGTTGGAAGAAAAGACAGCCGCGCCCAAAGCGAAAACCGCTTCGCCAAAAGTTGATGCGAACCCGGACAAGCCGGTGGCGGCGACGCCCAGCCGGACGGCTTTGCAAAGCGCGCTCGAGACCGATGAGGAATTGGACGCGAAATCAGTCGTCACCCACGTCGCGAAAATTGCGGGGATCCAGACGTGCGCGATCATGTTCAGCGATGGCTTAAGCCTGGCGGGAAATTTACCCGAGCAATTCGAGGCCGATGGCTTGTGCGCGATGGCGCCCTCATTTTTCCAGCGAGTCGGCACGCACATGGCGGAAACAAAGCTGGGCTCGCTCGGCGCCATGACGCTGTTCTGCGAAGAGGCCGCAGTGACATTTTTCATGCAGGACAATCTCTGCCTCGCGGCAGTGCACGAAAAAAAGGAGCTCTCGGCTGAGGTTCGTGAGCGGCTGGCCCGCGTGCTGCTAGAGCTATCCCGCAAGTATTCCCACCCCGCTTAGAAGAAAGCCGTTAATCCATGTCGATCATCAATTACGCAAGTCGCGAAATTCAATTCAAGATTGTCTATTACGGTCCGGCCCTGTGCGGAAAGACAACCAACCTGGGTTACATCCACCAGCGAATTAATCCGCAGAACCGGGGCGACCTGGTCTCGCTCGCGACGGCGGCGGACCGGACTTTGTTCTTCGATTTTCTCCCGTTAAACGCGGTCGTGATCAAAGGTTTCGTGACCAAGTTCCAGCTCTACACCGTGCCCGGGCAGGTAATTTATAATGCCACCCGCCAGCTCGTATTGCGGAGCGTGGATGGAAT
>JBDUAE010000335.1:0-2782 GCA_040004805.1 Chthoniobacterales bacterium
ACAAACCCTGCTGTCGCCAGAATCGCGGCGCGCCGAAGCAGTCTCATCGCGCGTCCTCCACGGTGATTTTCCCCGCCGTTCCGCGACCAACGATTCCACGATCGTACATCGATTCGGCATACGGCGGCGGAACCACGAACGCGCCGCGATTCGTCGGCTTGATCTGGTAGCTGATCGTCCGCGCGCTCGCGGAGAAGGAGCCATAAAAGACGGCGCGATCTTCGCGAACGTCGACATAATCACAGCCGGCGCTGCCGACGCCGGGCGAAAGCGAGTTGCCCACGATTTCGAACCCGCCCGGAAGCAAATCCAGGATCGCGACGTTGCTGATTTCCTCACCACCCAGCGCGCGAACAGTCAGGCGGACGGTGATCGGCTCGCCCAGATGCGCGGTGGTAGTGTTGTTTCCGTCGCGATCGACAAACTCGCGGTAAACTTCCAGTCCTTGCGTGATCGCTTGTGTCGGCAGTTGCCGATCGTAGCCGGCTTCGATCACCTGGAAGAACGAACCGAGCGCCGCAGGATTGTCTTTCGCGGTGAAACGCAGCGCGACCGCGTCGGCGGAAAAGGCAGCTCGCCTAACGAGTAAGCCTTCCGTCGGAAGCGTGGTGGGGTGCTGATCCTTTCCCAGCTCAATGATATTCAGCTCCGGTTTCGTCCATGCCACGCTGCGGCTGTAGCTCTGGAGCGCGCCGACGGCGTAAGCTGCGGATAGAGTGTTGAATTCGCCCGCGGCGATTGGTTTGAGAATGGATTCAAACTGCGCCGGCGTGATCGACTTGAGCAGGTCGGGAAAATGGCGCGCGATGATGCTGATGTACTGCGCATCGGAGCCTAACGGTTGATGGAAGTCCGAGGTTTCACTGGGGTCGTGCACGCCGAGGCGATATCCCGCGATCATTTTCCGCGCGGGCTCCTCCTTTTGCAGGAGCGACCACGCGCCCGCCAGGTAGACCGCCGTCAGATCGTTCGTCCACTTCTGCTCGAACTTCCGGTCGGCGTAGTCGGTCAGGTTGAGGATGTAATTCGTAGTGATGAAACCTTCGCGGGTCAGAACGTAAATCGCATAGGCGATGGTTCTCGCATCAGACAGGTCGGATGGTTCGCGCGCGGCCATGGTCTGTAAATTTCGGAGCGCGTTTTTCAGCAGATCGACGGGCGGGGCGAAACCAGAAGACTTCGCTTCGCTCAGGAGATGCGTCGCGTAAACGGAGACGAAGTCGCTCTTCGAGTTCGTCTCTACCGACCAATACCCGAACGCGCCCTGATCATTTTGCCGACGCCGCAAGGTCGCGAAAACCTGCTCGAGTTGTGCGCTCACTTCCGCGCGGTCGAGCCCGAAATCCGCTTCGTCCGCCAGCAATAAGCGCGAAAACGCAGCGCTGCTGATCTGCTCGGTGCAGCCGTGCGGGAAGGTGTGCAGATAGAAATCGAGGCCGTGCGCCAGGCCCAGCGGGACAGCCGACACGGTGGCTCCGAGTTGGCGGAACTGGGCATACATCGGGCGATCAATGGCGACGTCAGCGCTTTCGGTGCTGAAATTACCGCCGCGTACCCGAGTCATGAATGGAACTGGCGGACGCACACTCAAGGTGGCGCGCCGAGTCGCTTCTTCGCCGTTGCCGGAAGCGCGAAAACTCAAGCTGGCGGAACCCAATTCGTCCTTCACCCGCACGGAAAATATCGCGGTGGTTTCGCGCCCTTCCGCGATCCGCAATGGTTGCGCGGGAGCTTGCATGATCTCGAGCTGTGTCGATGGCTCGGCCGTGAGGGTGATCTCCGCGTTCTCGCCGGATCCGGGAACATTATTCGCCACGGTCACGCCGACGTCGAAGCGGTCGCCCGGCGCGGCCACCGTGGGCACACTCGGGGTAATGATGAAGGGCCCGCGCACGAGTGTCTTGTGCTCTGCGCCGCCCGCGGCATCCGGCGCCATCGCCACCGCCATGATGCGAAGCGTGCCGTCAAAATAATCGGGCACGTTGTAAACGACTTCGCGTTCCGTGTTGTCGGCATCGATTACGCCCGACCAAAAAACGACCGGCTTTTCTGTCACGCGCTTGAACGGGTTCAGTCGCTTATCGGAATCGCCGCCGAAAGCCGCGGCGTTCCGCAGCAGGGAAAATTCTGGGATGATGAGGTCGACAATTTGCGACGTCTGAACCGCAAGCGCGGCTTTGCGAAAGAAAAAATCCAGCGGATCTGGCGAAGTAAAATCCGTCACCTGGAGGATGCCTTCCTCAACCGCGAAGATGGCGATCCGCGCGGGTCGGTCGGTGTGATAAGCAATCTTGAGCGGCGCACCAGGCCGCGCCAGATCGCTCGCGCGGAGGTCGACGCGGAGCCGGCGCTTCTCCTTGTTTACGGTGAACGGCAACACCGCGTAACTAAGCGGGCTCGTGAAAATTTCCTTCGAGTCGAGGGCGCGAATGAAAGAGACGTTGATGTAACCGGTGCCGTCGAAACCTTCCGGCACGCGGATGCGTTGCACGCTGCTGGTGGTCTGGCTTTTGAACCACTGGTGCGCGTAGACCTTGTCGCCTTCAATCGTGATCAAGCCGCTGCCGGTAAACGGAGCGGTGATGCTCATTTCGATTTCGTCGCCCGCGCTGTATTGCTGACGGTCGAGTTTCACCGAAAGCTCGGCGTTTTTTTCGAGCGAACGCGAAACGTTCCCGGGGCCAACAATCGTGAAATTTAGCCGACTCACGCTGCGGTTCTCGCTGTCGCGAACGTCGAGCAGAAAGCTGCCGGGCGCGTCGGTCGGCAGCGCGTAATTGTA
>JBDUAE010000336.1:0-2775 GCA_040004805.1 Chthoniobacterales bacterium
TGCTCGCGCTCTACGACCCCGAGCGCTCACAGGCGGCGATGCATGATGGTCAGATTACGACTTGGGAAATTTTTCAAGGGGAACTGACGGCAGCGGCGCAGCGATGGAAGACGGATGGCGGCGCGGGGCTGCGCATTCTCACGCGTAATGAAAGTTCGCCGACTTTACTCGATCAACTGGCGCGCCTCCTTGCGAAATACCCGGCAGCCAAGTGGCACGAGTTCGATCCGCTCGCCTCGCCGGCAGCGAGGGCAATTTATCATCTGGATCGGGCAGATGTTATCCTTTCGTTAGGCGCAGATTTTCTGACCCAAGGTCCGGACGCGTTGCGGCTCGCGCGCGAGTTCGCGGCCGGTCGCCGCCCGAACGGGAAGATGAACCGGTTCTACGCGGCGGAGTCGACGCCGACGCTGACGGGTTCCATGGCGGATCACCGGATGATTTTGCGTCCGGACGCGCTGGAGAAATTCGCGACCGAATTGGCTGCCGGAACGTCGCCAATCATGACCGATCTGCGGGCGCATGCCGGTCGTAGTGTCGTAATCGCGGGCGAATTTGAATCACCGGCCGTTCACGCCGCCGCGCGACTATTGAACGAAGCGCTCGGCAACATCGGCGTCACGGTCGATTACCTCGCTGCACCGCAAACTGGCGCCCGCGCCTTGAGCGAGTTGGCGGCGGACATCCATTCCGGCGCGGTCGAGACGCTGGTGATTCTCGGCGGCAATCCGGTTTACGATGCGCCGGCTGATCTCGATTTCGCGGCGCTGCTGGCGAAGGTGCCGCGTTCGGTTCATCTCGGCCTCTTTCAAGACGAGACGGCCACGCGTTGTCACTGGCACGCGCCGGAAGCGCACACGCTCGAAAGCTGGAGCGATGCGCGCGCTTTAGACGGAACCGCGAGCATTATTCAACCAGTGATCGAGCCGCTCGTCGCGGGCCGCTCGCGACACGAATTGCTCGCGACGCTGCTCGAAGAAGCTCCGCAAAGCGGCTACGAAATCGTGCGTGGCTTCTGGCAAAAACAGCCGGGCGCCGACAATTTCGAATCTGCGTGGCGCAAGGCTTTGCACGATGGATTGGTGCGCGACTCTGCCGGCCATGCTGCTGCGCCGGTCACTCTGCCAACTGTCCCGCCGCAAACAGCCGACAGCGGTTCTCTCCACCTCCTGATCCGCCCGAGCGCCCGTCTTTACGATGGCTGCTACGCGAACAACGCCTGGCTGCAGGAGTTGCCCGATCCGTTGACCAAAATTGTTTGGGATAACGCCGCACTCGTTAGTCAGGCGACCTCTGATCGGTTAAAACTCGAACGCGGTGAGATCGTGATTCTAAAATTCCGCGGTCGTTCCGTGCGCGCGCCGATCTGGATTCAGCCGGGGCAAGCGGACGATTGTATCACGATCACGCTGGGCTACGGACGCACTCACGCGGGCAGTGTCGGCAACGGCGTCGGCTACAACGCTTACGCCTTGCGGACAAGCGATGCGCCGTGGGGCGGCGCGGGCTTGGAGATCGAGAAGACGGGCGAAAAGCACAATCTCGTCACCACGCAGCATCATTGGCAGATGCACGAGCGCGAAGAGGTGCGGATTGGGACATTCGCCGATTATCAAAAACAGCCGACAGCGATTGCGCAACCGGCTGAACCCACCCCGCGCGAGGACGAATCACTTTATCCGAACGTCGCCTACACCGGTCACAAGTGGGGCATGTCGATCGACCTCAACACCTGTTTCGGGTGCGGTGTTTGCACGATCGCCTGCCAGGCGGAGAACAACATTCCGGTGGTCGGCAAAGAGCAGGTCGAGATGAATCGCGAGATGCATTGGATCCGCGTCGATCGCTACTATGCGAGCGAAGCGCCGAATGCGCCCATGCTGCATCAGCCGGTGCCGTGCATGCATTGCGAAGATGCGCCGTGCGAACTGGTTTGCCCGGTCGCGGCCACCGTGCACAGCAGCGAGGGACTCAACCAAATGGTCTACAACCGCTGCATCGGCACGCGCTATTGCTCGAACAACTGCCCGTATAAAGTGCGGCGCTTTAACTTCCTCGAGTACGACGCGAACCAGTTCGAACAGCCGGCCACGCGCAAGCTCATGCGCAATCCGAACGTGAGCGTGCGCAGCCGCGGAGTGATGGAGAAATGCACCTACTGCATCCAGAGAATCAACGCGGTGAAGATCGCGACCCAGATCGCGAACCGGGCGATTCGCGACGGCGAAATTACGCCCGCTTGCGCGCAAGCTTGTCCGGTCGAGGCGATCGTCTTCGGCGATTTGAATGACAAGGGAAGTCGCATTGCGATTCTGCGGGATGCGCCGCTGAGTTACGGACTGCTCGCGGAGTTGAATGTGCGCCCGCGCACGACGTATCTCGCGAAACTGCGCAATCCGAATCCGGAAATGGAGCACGCATGAGCCCCGTCGTGAAAGAAGCTCCGGTAGTCCAACCGGGATACGACGACGCGTCCGTCACGGCCAAAATAACCGACGTCGTCTTGGTGCGGCCGGTGCATCGCGGATGGATTCTCGGCTTCTTCGCCGCCTTCGCCCTCCTGATGCTTTTCTTTTTCTGCATCGCCTGGCTGCTGCTGAAAGGCGTCGGGATTTGGGGCATCAACATGCCGGTCGCTTGGGGATTCGCGATTACGAATTTCGTCTGGTGGATCGGGATCGGTCACGCGGGCACCTTCATCTCCGCGATCCTGCTTTTATTGCATCAGGATTGGCGCACTTCGATCAATCGCTTTGCGGAAGCGATGACGCTTTT